>DAOVQI010000208.1 GCA_030628785.1 Bacteroidota bacterium | reverse complement strand
CGATCTCATGAACGAAGTGAACTTAGCGCAGCGATCTCATGATCCGCCTGGCGGAGAGTAAATTCCGATACTATTAATAGTTGTTTTTCACATAACAGTGTTTAACTCGTCAGACGACTTCAGTTCGTCTGACGAGTTGTATTTTTGTCAGTTGAAATTTGTAGATTTGTATACCTGATACTACTTATTAAAAAATATGAAAAAACTTGTTGTTTTAACCGGAGCCGGCATGAGTGCTGAAAGTGGATTAAAAACTTTCCGTGATATGGGAGGTTTATGGGAAGAATACGATGTAATGGAGGTAGCAAGCCCTCAGGCATGGGTAAGGGATAAGGAGTTGGTTCTCCGTTTTTACAATGAACGTCGAAAGCAACTCTTGCAAGCCGAGCCAAATGCGGGCCATAAGGGTTTGGTTGAGCTGGAAAAATATTTTGATGTTGAAATCATTACGCAAAACGTTGATGATCTTCACGAGCGTGCAGGTAGTTCAAAAGTATTGCATCTGCACGGAGAGTTAAAAAAGGCACAAAGCACAATCGATCCAAATCTTATTTATGAGATCGAGGGATGGGAATTAAAATTAGGCGATAAATGCGAGAAGGGATCTCAACTGCGTCCCCAGGTTGTATGGTTTGGAGAACCTGTGCCAGCTATTGAAACCGCTGCTCAAATCACACAGAAAGCTGATATTTGTGTTGTTATCGGAACGTCGTTAAATGTTTATCCGGCAGCCGGATTGATTGATTATGTCCCGGAATCTTCGCCAAAATATCTAATTGATCCCAATGAAGTATTAACACCCGGATACAGAAACATTGAATTCATCCAGGAAAAGGCAAGCACAGGGGTTTCAATTCTAATACAAAAATTAACCCCGGAAAAGGATTGAATTTAAATAGAGAAACCAAGTAGTATTTTTCAATAAATTCCAATAATCAAATAACAAAATACAAATAATACCCAAATTCAAAATTCCAAATAATTATTTGATTATTAGGTAATTGGTTTTTGTATTTTATTTGTGATTTGTATTTTGTACCGATAGCTATCGGTATTGTTATTTGTTAAACTGTTATATGTTATTCGCCATATGCTGGGTTCTAAAAAAACCCGTCCGCCGACTCAAAGGCGTCCGACGGGTTTTTTATAATAATACGTTTAGTTACACTGTATTTTTCTGCCAATCTTTTTGAGACGGTTTCTCCTTAAAAACCTCTGAAGAAACGTAGCAAATGTTTCGTAAACCGGTTATGATTTAAAGAAAGGGAGTGTCCTGATGGATGCTCTCTTTTCTATTTTTAAGAAATATCCAACGTGTTCAATTAATACCCAATCAATTAATTAATTCAAGTTGCGGGTTACGGGTTGCATGTTACAAGTTAATGAATATGAGGATTTTAATATTTTGGGTTCACACTATAATTTAAATATTAAACAATTAGTATAATATGTATCGTCTTAATTATAAGCATATTAACCCGAATCCCGTAACCTGTAACTAGCAACTTAAGTTAATTAGATTAATTTAATTCTTCTTTATTTTCTTTTTTTCCTCAGCACGCTGTCGCTGAAGCTTTAGCGTAGGCGCCCTTATTCCACAATCATTCAAATTTAGCAGTTTCATTTGAATAGTATCATCCTTTTTAATTAATTTGCGTAGCTAGGTTCTTAATTTTAAAAAGAGAGTCTAAAACGTGTTGTCAAAACATATTGTCAGGGTACGACTCCAGTTCGTGCCCTGACTATTTATTAGTAGAAGCTACTCTATAGTGAAGCTTTTCTATTCCGGTCCATGGGACGATTTCACCCCAATAATCAAAAATAGTTGGACCGGTATTCTCCACTGCATCCTGACATTTCTACAATAATGTGACCCTTCCAGGGTCATTTTTTAGCCATAACGCTTCCAGGTATAATTAACACAGGAAAGTTTTCTGTATTGAGAATTTATCAATATCGATAATTCATATACCCAGAACTGGAGTCGGGACATGAGTTGATTTTATGAAACAAAAGAACCTCGGAGAACCTGCCTGCCTCGTAAAATAATGCTTCACAATTTCATAAGACCTGCCCGTTCAACTGGCATCAGCCGGGCAGAAATGACGCAGTCGCCAGCCCGAAAGAATGAATTTCCGCCCGCCTGCCTGAACTGCCGAACGGCAGGCAGGGATGACACGGTCGCCCGCCTGAATGACGAAGTCGGGCAGGGACGGGCTTTCATTCTGGCGGGGGCAGGGTTCCATTATTGTAGATATTATTTCAAATATTTATCCAACCAACTGAAAAATTCACGTTGCCACAAAATACTGTTCTGTGGCTTAAGAACAAAATGAGTTTCTTCAGGAAAGAACAATAACCGGCTTGGTATTCCCCGCAATTGTGCTGCATTGAAAGCCTGTAAACTTTCTGTATAAGGTATTCTGAGGTCATTAGCACCGGTAATAATTAATATTGGGATATCCCAGTTTTGAACATAATTATGAGGGGAAGTGGCATATGATTTTTGTGCAGTTTGGTTTCCTTTTTCCCAGTAAGGACCACCGAGATCATAATTAACAAAAAAAGATTCATCAGTAGCACCGTACATACTTTCGAGATTAAAGATACCGCAATGGGAAATGAATACCTTGAATCTTTTTTCGTGATGGCCTGCCAGCCAAAATACTGAAAATCCTCCATAACTCGCTCCAATAGCTCCCAATCGGTCTTCATCAATAAAAGGCTCTTTTTTCATTGCATCAATGGCACTCAGGTAATCTTTCATGTTTTGTCCGCCATAATCGCCTGAAATTTGATTATTCCATTCCGTTCCAAAGGTAGGCAAGCCCCTCCGGTTTGGAGCAACGATAACGTAATCATGTGCTGCCATCATTTGAAAATTCCAACGGAAAGAGAAAAACTGACTGACGGCACCATGAGGACCTCCCTGACAATACAAAATAGCAGGGTATTTTTTACCCGGGTCAAATTTCGGAGGGTAGATAATCCATACCAGCATCTCCTTATTATCAGTTGTTTTTATCCATCGTTCCTCAACTTTTCCCATTTCAATATGGTCATAAATATGCCGGTTGGTAAAAGTAAGCTGTTTTTCCTCGCCCGTTTTTTTATCAACGCTGAAAATTTCGGTCGCCATTGACATAGACATTTTTTCTCCCACTAAATATTCTCCGGCAAGGCTTAGTGAGTTGTAATTGTGAACACCATGCGTAATTTGCTCTGTTTCTTTTGTTTCGACATCGATCTTATACATTTGGAAGGTTGCCTTTATTCCGCTGATAAAATAAATACTGCTGCCCTCTTTATCCCATTTCAGTGAAGAAACACTCTCATCGAAATTTTCTGTTAAATATTCTTTCTCCCCGGTAATTAGATCATATAAAAAAAGTCTGTCTTTGTCCGACTCATAACCTGGTGTTTCCATGCTTCGAAAGGCAATCTTCTTTCCGTCAGGAGAAAATACCGGATATTTGTCATACCCTGGCATTCCCTCAGTAATATTCTGTGTCTCACCTGATTCAAGATTATATAAATAAATATCCGAGTTGGTGCTTAGGGTGTATTCTTTCCCGGTTAATTTTTTGCAGGTATATGCAATAAAATTACCATCCGGACTCCATGATATTTCCGATTGATCGAAATAGGGGGACATAGGAGAATCAAATGTTTCTCCTTCCATGATGTCCTTTCCTTCTTGTATGTTTCCATCCGAATAGTCTGCAACAAAAATATGACTATAAGCATAATCGTGCCAGGTATTCCAGTGCCTGTACATCAGGTTATTGATTATTCGTACGTTTACCAATGGAAGGTCCGGGTAAAGGTCATTCGGGGTTTTATCCAGTTTTACATTTTTGATATAAAAAACTTTTTCGCCGGTTGGAGAATACTCAAAGCCGTTTATTCCATCTTTTATGTTTGATATCTGTTTTGGGTTTCCGTTGTCCATGGCAACTTCCCAGATCTGAACTGTTCCTCCTTCTCCTGATAAGAAGCCAATTTTGTTACCTGACGGGTGCCACCGGTGATTGAATTCATGTCCCTTGAACGATGTGATCTGAATAGGGTCACCTCCTTCAAAAGGGATCCGATAAATATCGGTATTGCTTTTATTTGTCGGTGGGTCATATCTTGTTAATCCATACAGGATATTTTTACCGTCAGGGGATACCTGGGCTTCATGAACCCGTCCGAATTTCCATAAAATTTCAGCGGTCATTCTACCCCCTTCAATTTCTTCAGCTGTAAGTTCACTTGAAAATACCGGTTCAAGACCTTGTTTTTCTTCCTGATTATTTGATGTACAGGAACAAAAAATTACCAGGAATACCAGAATTGAGATATTGCGTACCATAATAAGGATATGTAACTATTCAGCTTTCAAGAGGTTCTTTTTTTGTAATGTGTTATAGGTTATTGGTTATAAGTTATAAGCTGTTCTCAAATCATTAACATATAGCAAATAATAAAAGAGAATTTCAAAAAATAACAATCGAATGACTATTTAATAACTATCGAATGACCTTTCAACCACCTCCCCCTCCCTTCGGTCGGGTACTCCTCCTTTCCAAGGAGGAGAATTTTGCTTAGAGAAAACAAAAACCTGAAGTCTTAAACGTTAAACTTGAGCCTACTCCAAAAAGTCACTTTTTCGCCACTGCCCCGAAAGTTTTCGGGGCTAAAACACAAAATCCCACCAAAGTTATTGACTGGCATTCATTATTTTGTGAAATTTTGTGCTTTGGTGTTTTTGTGGCATTTTTTAATTTTTTACTTTTCGGAGTAGACTCAAACTTCAAACTAGAAACTCACCCCCAAAACTTTAAACCAGCACTCAGTATTTAGCAACTAACATATAACTTATAACAATTAACATATAACTAATAACATTCTGCTCCTTTTTCTCTCAACACACTGATTAGTTACAGGGATATTTATTTAAAATAATTTATAACCTTCCGGAATCAGGTTTTTTTGTTGTTGAAGTGTTGAGCGCTTCAACGATCTTTCCTTTAATTTCTTCAAAGAGTTCCGGATTATCAGCCAGGATTTGCCTTACGCCTTCCCGTCCCTGGCCTAATTTTGTGTCTCCATAGCTAAACCAGGAACCGCTTTTTTTAATGATGTTAAAATCTACACCCAGATCGATGATCTCTCCGGTTTTTGAAATTCCCACTCCAAACAGGAGATCGAATTCTGCCTTTTTAAACGGGGGAGCCAGCTTGTTCTTAACAATCTTAACCCTGCAACGGTTGCCGATAACTTCTTCACCCTCTTTTAACTGGCCGATTTTCCGGATATCCACCCGAACTGTTGAATAGAATTTTAAAGCATTGCCACCGGTAGTTGTTTCCGGATTGCCGAACATTACTCCGATTTTTTCACGTAGCTGGTTGATGAACATGCAACAGGTATTTGTCTTATTGATGTTCGCCGTTAATTTTCTCAGAGCCTGGGACATTAACCTTGCCTGAAGTCCCATTCTTGAATCACCCATTTCACCCTCTATTTCAGCTCTTGGTGTCAGCGCAGCGACTGAATCGATAACAATGATATCGATTGCACCGGAACGGATAAGGTGATCGACAACTTCCAAAGCCTGTTCGCCATTATCCGGTTGGGATATCAGGAGATTATTAATATCAACCCCAAGGTTCTCTGCATAAAAGCGATCGAAAGCATGTTCTGCATCGATAAAAGCTGCTATTCCTCCATTTTTCTGCGCTTCTGCCATGGCATGTAAGGCTAGTGTTGTTTTGCCTGAAGACTCGGGTCCGAATATTTCAATAACCCTCCCTTTGGGATAACCACCGATACCCAGTGCTATATCCAAAGAGAGAGATCCGGAAGGGATTGATGGGATATCGGCTATGGGTTTGTCCCCCATTTTCATTATCGTTCCCTTGCCATATCCCTTTTCAATTTTATCAATTGTAAGTTCCAGTGCTTTAAGCTTTTCCTTTAGAACATTGCTTTCTTTTTTTTCTTGATCCATTAGTGTATTGTGTTAAAATATTTTCATAAAAAAAATTACAATTCCAATTCTTTAAAAATCTGTTTGGTGTGTTCTTTGGTTTTTACTTTTTCCATTTTGATCCCTGCCCTGAAAAACAGGTGCTTTATCACCTTCTTTTAAATATGTCATTTACCCTCTTCTGTTTTTTTTACTATTTTGAAGCCTCGTAACACAAACATTCAAATTTAGCAATTTCCTGTGAATTTTATTTTTTTAATTCACTCTGTGAAATAATCCCTAACTTTAGGGATTGGAATT
>DAOVQI010000301.1 GCA_030628785.1 Bacteroidota bacterium | reverse complement strand
TTTTTCTTTTGGGACCAGTTTATTAACAAGTTTGGCAAACAGGGATGTAAAAGGTAATGCGGCGATGGTGAGGGCGACATTAAAAACAGTATGTGCATTTGCAATTTGACGTGGCAGGACATGTGCAAGCAGGTTCACTCCTTCCAGTTCGGGAGGGCCCTTCGGGGAAATACCTTGTATGAATTGAGCGAAATCAGGGATCCACCATACAAATAATAAAACACCAACAACTTTGAAGAATGTATGAGCCAGTGCTACTTTTTTGGCTTCCCTGTTGGTATTTAAACTAGCCAAAATGGCTGTGACAGCCGTACCTAAATTCGCTCCCAGCAATAAGGGGATAGCTGCTTCAAGACTCAATAAGCCCTGGGTTCCAAGTACAATAAGTATTCCGACAAATGCACTGCTGCTCTGGATTAATGCGGTGAATAACATACCTATTAAAATACCAATAAACGGATTCTCCAGTTTAAGCAATTTTTCAATAAACGGTTCATGTGATCGAAGGGGGACCATTGATTCCGACATGATATGCATTCCGAAAAATAAAATACCAAAGCCTAAAATAGTCCTTCCGATGTTTTTCAATCTTGATCCTTTGGAAAGAAATTGTACGGCAAATCCAACCCCTATCATTAAAAGTGAATAATCGGTTAATTTAAAGGCAATCAATTGGGCGGTAACAGTAGTTCCGATATCTGCGCCGAGTATAATTCCAAGACTTTGCGCGAATTGCATTAAACCGGATTGGACGAAGCTGACCAGCATTACAGTTGTAGCACTGCTGCTTTGAATCACCATAGTCACAAATGCACCAACCCCAACAGCAATCAAACGATTGTGTGTTAAGCTACTTAGAAGGGATCGCATTTTATCTCCGGCTGCTTTCTGCAGACCATCACTCATCATCTTCATTCCAAGCAGGAATAAACCTAAACCGCCGGCTAACCCAATAATCAGCATAAAGATCCAATTGGATCTTCGGGCATGAATTTTAAAAATCAAAACATTTTCTTGATAATTTCCCCTGATTTTAGCGGAAATTTCATATTCTCCCTCTTCAGATCCCAGTATTATATATGTTTTTGCTATTCCGGTACTATCAGAGTAAACAACCGGGTTTTGAATAAGAAAACCTTTAACATTTGGTGGTGTTGAAACCGTTTCAAAATATACAGGGAAATTCACGACGGGTTGCATATACTGATCCATTACCTGAACTCGTAGTGGTTTCTCTGTTTTGAGTTTTACAATTTGATATTGATTATCGCCGGGGAAATTAAGCACACCGGCTGAAACAGGCTTTACAATTTTTATTTTTTTCTCTTCTTGCTGATTCCCGGCTATACAAAACGGCTGAGAAACGAGAATAAATAAAAATGCCAAAAGCGACCTGTATTGTAGTACTTTACTCAACTTTCGTATGAAACTTAAAAGATTTCCGGATATTTTTTATAAAAATACTATTTGTTTTATCCAATTCCAATGCTCTTAAGGGATTGAAAGAATTATCTACTCGTCAGACGACTTCAAGTCGTCTGACGAGTATTCATAAAGTAATTCTTAAAGCAAACATCAGGTTCCTTCCCGGAGCAACAATTCCGGAAGAATAGGGGCGATACCTGTGGTCTAAGATGTTATCGATACTTGTGTTCAGAACAAGTTTGGAATTTAATTGATAAGACATTTTAAGGTTAAGAGTATACCAGGAAGGTGAATACGGTTTTCCGTTATTATCTTTGGCATAAATATGGGTTTTGGATTGTTCGGAAGGAGCAAGGAGTTTGTTTGATTTTTCACCGTTAAACAAAAGATAAAGTTCAGTTTGCAATTTTTCGGTATTAAGCTGAACACCTGCAGTACCAAATATTGGGGGTACATGCCGGAGTGGAATACCTTCCTGATCTTCACCCTGGGTATAGGTTAGATTGGTCTTAAACGAAATGTGGCGGGTAATATTTGTTTTGCACGAGAAACTTCCTCCATAAATATAAGCCCGGTTGGCATTAACTACTGCATAAACTTTGCTTAATTCACCATCATAGACGATTGAATCCATACCATTAAATAAAAACTCTCTTCTTACCATTGCATTATTTAGTATGGTATAGAAACCGGTTAGCTCGAAATACAATATGTCCTCAACTTTTTTTACAATACCCAGGTCCAGGTTATAAACATATTCAGAGTGAAGGTCTTTATTGGGTACAACCACATTTCCGGGTTCGGAGTCGAAAATTTTAGCCACATCATCCAGGTTCGGGGCACGGAAACCTGTGGAAAGATTAAGATTAACCTGCCATTTTTCACCAGGGTGGAATACAATTCCGAATGAACCATTTACTGCTCCGGTACTAAGGTCAATCTGATCGAAGGGGAAATGATAATATGAAGTATCAAGAAAGGTTGAGTGAAGGGATACATTATTATAGCGGATCCCGGTATTGAAGGTCAGATATTCGGAGAGGTTATATTTATAACTGCAATAGGCAGCAACAGCAACATAGAGATTCTTCCCATCAGGATACCTTGTGGGCGCCTGATTTATTATACCGGTAAGAATATCTTTTTTATGGGCGGTGGATTTAACATTATTGTAAATTGCCTCCAGACCATAATAAACAGTGGCATTTTCTTTTATTTTTTTATCGAAATCTGCATTGACCGAGAGAGCATCAACGTTTTCGGTCCGGTTTCTGAGTTCCGGTTTCGCAAATTTACGATCATGCCTGCTTTCTTCGAATTCCTGAAAAGCCAGAACGATTTTTGTTTCATCAAAAAGCCTGCATGCTCTGTCATAACTGATATTCAGGGCATGCATCGTCCATTTCTGTGGCCCGTAATACCATTCCCCGTATTTGAGGGTTTTTTCCTTATATTCTATCAAACGGTCATACCTTGGAACACCAGACAATTTTGAAAAAAGAAAAGAATAGGATATATCAATGTACTCATCAGGCCGGAATCGGATTTTATGCATCAGGTTTATTTGATTGTAGCCGGTAATTTTCTGTATGTCAGGATCTTCATTGGTAATTACAGTATCGTTCCCTTCAATATTTACGGCATATTCAAGACGTTTATAATCTGCGTTTCCTAAAGACCCCATTCTCAGGTCCCCAAATTCAGAATACGTAATGCTGGATAAATAAGCCCATTTATCCCATCCAAGATTAAAATCCAAATGACCGGTTTTTTCGTTGTTTGCGGAAGAGTAGCGTGCCAGGGCGTTGGCCGAGATTGAAAATTTATGACCGGTAGAAAGGATTGGCCTTTTGGTGTGGAAGTCCATAACCCCACCCAGGGCATCGCTTCCATACACTACCGATCCGGGACCAAAAATAATTTCAGAACTTTCGATAATATTCGGATCGAGTGAAATTACATTATGAAGGTTGCCGCTTCGGTAAATCGCGTTGTTCATTCTGATGCCATCGATGACAAGGAGAACTGAATTTGCGGCAAAACCCCTGATCATAGGACTGCCACCTCCCATCTGGCTTTTTTGAATGAATACTTCATTTGATGAACCGATTAAATCGGCTGCCGTTTGGGGATTGTGAAATTGAATATCGGATTCAAAAATTGATTTTATTTTATTGGGAATTTCACTTTTATTTTGTTCCCATTTGTGTGCTGAAATAACAAATTCTTCCAACATCCTGATATGTCTTCTCAGAAATACCCTGTGGTTCATCAATTCCAGTTCTTTCTTCGTAAATACTTCTTTGTGGTATGAAGGATGTTGGAAATAAATAGTATCCTTATTTCCGAATTTTTCAAGTTTTGCCAGCCCGTTTTTATCCGATATAACCGATTTGGTTCCTGTAAGGTTAAAAAGTGCAACATCTTCAATTGGTTTGCCGGTTGACAGATCAAGAATTTGTAAGATCTGGGCATTGAGGATCAGTGGTAATAACCAAAATACTCCAAAAAACAGAACGAATGTAAATCCCCGGTTTTTCAATGTTCAACTTATATAGAGTCTTTATACACAATTATTGAGAATCGCTTGTAACATCCTGAAAATGAATTGCCAAATTTTAATATTGTGTAGTTATTTATTAGTGTTCGAATAAATAAAGAATACGATATTGGGCAAAAATCATTCCAAAGCAAAGATAATAATGATGTTATGTAGACATTATTTGTTTTTTGGTATTTGCCTGCCCCGTAAGGAAGTTTACCCTGTGAAATTGCGAAGCAATATTTAACAGGGGATGACTGTACTACGGGGGTGCTTTAATTAGAAAAACTTCTACTTCATAGACAGACACTAATTAATTTATAGTATCGGAATTTACTCTCCGCCTCCCGAAAGC
>DAOVQI010000334.1 GCA_030628785.1 Bacteroidota bacterium | reverse complement strand
ATCACTGATGATCAATACAACATTGCTTGTTATTTTGACCGGCATAATCGCTGCACTTTATCCAGCCTATAAAGCCCTGCGAAACGATCCGGCAGAGGCATTAAGAACCGAATAAATTAAAAAACTTTAAATAAATCAAACAAAATGAGCATAATTGAAATAAAAAATCTGACAAAGATCTATGACGGTAGTGAAGTTGAAGTAATAGCCGTTAATGGTATAGATATTAGTTTTGATAAGGGTGAATTTGCAGCTATAGTTGGACCGTCCGGTTCAGGGAAAACAACGTTTTTGAACCTGCTCGGAGGGCTTGACCGGCCAACTTCGGGTGAAGTAATGGTTGACGGAGTGAATATCTGGGATTTAAAATCACGTAAATTAATCGACTTTCGTATGAACAATATCGGTTTTGTGTTTCAATCGTATAACCTGATCCCGGTCTTAACCGCAAAGGAAAATGTTGAATTTGTCATGCATTTGCAGGGGAGGCCCAAAGCAGAAAGGGATAAAAGAACCCGGGAACTTATGGAAGCCGTTGGATTGTCTGACCGCCTCAATAGCCGCCCCGCCAAGCTTTCCGGTGGTCAACAACAAAGGGTTGCTGTTGCCCGTGCTTTGGCTTCGAAACCAACATTCATCCTGGCCGATGAACCGACCGCCAACCTGGATTCAAAATCAACTGAAACTTTACTTGACATCATGGAAGATCTTAATAAAGAAGAAAATATAACATTCATCTTTTCAACCCATGATGCCAGGGTGGTAAAAAAAGCCAGACGGGTGATCACAATTGAAGACGGAAAAGTGGTTTCGGATGAAACCCGCTAAGGATCTATCATGGTAGCTAATCAGTATGGCGGGATGAAAAAGGATAGAATGTTATGCCACAGGCCTGCCCGAATGACTTCGGTCGGGCGGGCATCCCTGTGGGATAACCTATAACGCATAACAAAAAAGAGCCTCTTGAAAACAGAATGGTTACCAACTATGCTTAGAAAGAGCATAACAATTACACTTCTGATTTTCCTGCCCTATACAATATTAAGTCAGGAGACAAACCGGAACATCACTATATCCGGTTATATCAGTAATATGCAAACTGCAATGTTTGAAGAAATCGAAAAAGACTGGTATACCGATAACCTGATCCATAACCGGCTGAATTTTAAATGGTATATTTCCAATTTTTTTACGACAGCAATTGAGGTAAGAAACCGGTTTATATACGGAGAGTTTGTTAAATATTTCCCAAATTATGCTGACCTGATCGACCGGGAAAACGGATGGTTCGATCTGTCAACTAACCTGGTCGAAGAAAAAAGCTTTCTGCTTCATTCAACCGTCGACCGGGCGTGGATTGACTTTACAGCAGGAAATTTGCAGATCAGGGCAGGCAGACAACGGATCAACTGGGGACAAAACTTTGTGTGGAATCCCAACGATATTTTCAATACTTATTCCTTTTTCGATTTCGATTATGAGGAAAAACCCGGAAGTGACGCGCTAAGGGTACAATACTATACAGGCGCTTCATCTCTTTTTGAAGTAGCCGTAAAAATTGATGCCAATGAAGATATTACTGCAGCAGGGAAATTTCAGTTCAACCAGTGGTCATATGATTTCCAGATCCTGGGTGGATTATTGAACAGTGAAGATTGGACTTTGGGTTTTGGATGGGCAGGAGATATTGAAGGAGCAGGATTCCGCGGTGAAATGACATACCTTCACCCAAAGGAAAACTTCACCGACACATCAGGCATTTTTATTGCCTCCCTGGGTCTTGATTATACCTTTAAAAATTCCCTTATGATCCAGTTTGAGGCACTATATAATGGTGCCACTCTTGATGTTTCCGGCTTTGAACAATATTACTATATGCCATTATCCGTTAAAACCATTTCTTTTACCGATTACACTTTTTTCGCCAGTGTTTCCTACCCTGTTACACCGCTTTTTAATGGAAGTCTTTCGGGTATGTATTTCCCTTCCATGGATGGATTTTTCCTTGGACCAAACCTGACATACTCCCTTTCTGATAATATCGGACTTTCTTTAATCGCTCAGCATTTCAGGGGAGAATTCACTGAAGGGACTACCCAAAAAATGACCCTTGCCTTCCTTAGATTAAAATGGAGCTTTTAATTTTTTTTACTACATTTAACCCTTCACCTTTATAAATTACCGTAAAGTTGTATGGCTTTAATCGAAGAATTCGAACGCACCGGCAACTGGCTTTTCAAAAGAAGAGGATATTTACCGTTTTTTCTGCTTTTAGCAGGTTTTATTGTCCTCGGCTTTAAAGATTATTCTTCCTACAATGTTTTTCCGATAAAGGATCTGTTTTATTTGGCTGTCAGTTTCGCCGGTTTTGTAATACGCATTTACACCATTGGTCATACCCCAAAACATACATCGGGCAGAAACATCTCAAGGCAACGCGCAAATGTTCTGAATACAACCGGAATATACTCAGTGATCAGGCATCCCCTCTACCTGGGGAATTTTATCATTTGGCTGGGGCTGGCGCTTTTTCTTGAATACATTTGGCTTATTGTTTTTTTTGTTCTGGTCTTCTGGCTATACTATGAAAGAATTATGTTTGCCGAGGAAATGTTTTTACGGGATAAGTTCGGTAAAGAATACCTCAAATGGGCAGAGGAAACACCTGCATTTATTCCAAATATAAAAAAATGGATTCCCGGCGAATTACCTTTTTCATGGAAAAACGTATTTAAACGAGAATACAATGGATTTGGAAACATACTGGCAGGATTCACCCTTTTTGATCTTGCCAGGAATTATTTTTCCCAGGGAAAGCCCTACCCTACACTAATGTGGATTATCATTTTTGCTTTCGGTTTTGTTAGCTGGTTAATAATCCGAACCCTGGAAAAGAAAACCAAACTATTTCATCTTGATGACAGGTAAATTTTTGTACTATCCTTCACCTGAGATGGTTATTCCTCCTCAAAGGAGGAGAAATTAATTTATTGATAATCAGCAAATTCCCCTCCTTGGATAAGGAGGGGTGTCCCGCCGACTGCACCTTCGCGAAGCTTCGGCGTAGCAAGGTGGCGGGACGGGGTGGTTTGATACTTTTTGGATAACCTCAGTCCGGGAATCAGTATATAAAATGGCGATTAATAAAAAAGTTATTTATTTAAAAGCCTTACAAAAAACCAATGACTCAATATAAAACCAATCTTGAATTTGCCAGAAAATTAGATGCAACTGACCCGCTTAAAGCTTTCCGGACAAGGTTTTATATTCCTGAAAACAATATTTACATGGACGGGAATTCGATTGGGCTGTTATCAAAAGATTCGGAAATAACCTTACGGCACAACCTCGAAAAATGGAAAAATCTGGCTATTGGTGGCTGGCTGGAAGGTAATCAGCCCTGGTTTTATTATGCTGAAGAGATCGGAAAACTGGCAACCCCGCTTATAGGAGCAGAGCCCGGGGAGGTTATCGCAACAGGTAGTACAACCGTAAATCTTCATGCCTTGTTGAGCACATTTTTCAAGCCAAAGCCAGGTAAGAACAAGATACTTACAGACGAAACAAACTTCCCATCAGATATTTATGCCCTAAAAAGTCATTTGAAACTCCGTGGGCTTGATCCTGAAAGTCATTTAGTTATGGTACCGGTAGAGAAAGATGGTACTCTTTCGGAGGGCCGGATCATAAAACATATGGATGAGGATATTGCACTGGCACTGTTTCAGAGTGTAATTTTTACGACAAGTCAACTTCTGGATGTTGCTACACTTACACAGGAAGCTCACAAAAATGAAATTTTAATTGGATTTGATTGTTCACATTCAGCAGGTGTGGTTCCCCACGCTTTTGATAAAGATGATGTCGATTTT
>DAOVQI010000185.1 GCA_030628785.1 Bacteroidota bacterium | reverse complement strand
CAAACGGTTTTTATTCATCTCGAACTCACGTCATTTAAGTTCAAGCACGACTATTGATTTAGCGGGTAAATGGATCATCAGTGTTTCACCATTTAACTTTGCTCCTTTAAATTCAACCGGATAAACCTCTTCCTTCTGGCCAAAATCATTATAATCATTCATATTGGGGGCTGTCAATATTTCACCGTCCACCTTAAATACTTTACTGCCACGGATCTCACATTTCAGGTCAATGGGTTTATTTGGATTGAGATTCGTCAGAGATAAATGAATTGTTCCATCCTCTTTCCTGGAAGCTGAAGCCGAAAGAGCAGTGACCTTTTTTTCTTCAAACCGGTAATCTTCACACTTCAGGGTTAGCGGAATCATGGTGGCATCCTGATGTACTTTGAACATCCGGAAAACATAATAAGAGGGTGTAAGTACTATTTTTTCTTTCCGTGTAAGGATCATGGCCTGAAGGACATTTACCGTTTGGGCGATATTCGCCATTTTTACGCGATCGCAGTGATTATTGAAAATGTTCAGGTTAACGGCTGCAACTACAGCATCCCTGAGACTATTCTGCTGGTAAAGAAAACCCCGTTCAGTTCCAGGTTCCACATCGAACCAGTTTCCCCATTCATCAACATATAAACCTATCCTTGTGTCAGGATCATATTTATCCATAATTGTGGAGTGGCGAGTGATCAGTTCTTCCATTTTTAATGTAGCATTCATGGTGGAGATCCATTCCCATTCATTAAATTCGGTAGCAGACCCCTTATGCCCCCAGCCATCCATAACCGTATAATAATGAAGTGCAAGCCCCTGCATCATCCACCTGTTTTTCGGTTCTTTCATCAATACTTCTGTCCAGTTGAAATCTGAACCATTGGGTCCGCAAGCTATCTTCACAAGTTTGTTTCCTCCAAGATTTTTGCAATAGGTGGAATACCTACGCATCAAATCGGCGTAAAATTCAGGGGTCATATTTCCTCCACAGCCCCAGTTTTCGTTACCCAGGCCCCAGAATCTTACTTTCCACGGTTCCTCCCTGCCATTTTTTTTCCTTAAACTTGTCATTGGGCTTTCTGAATTTGAAGTAAGATATTCAACCCATTCCGCCATTTCCTGAACGGTGCCGCTGCCCAGATTTCCGGTAATATATGCATCACAACCAAGTTGTTCGCAAAGGTCCATGAATTCATGGGTTCCAAAACTATTATCTTCAGTAACGCCGCCCCAATGTACATTAACAATGGAGGGCCGATCTTTCCTTGGGCCTATTCCATCCTTCCAGTGGTACGTATCTGCAAAACAACCGCCGGGCCAGCGTAAGTTTGGAATGTATAAATCCTTAAGAGCTGTGACAACATCATTCCTGATACCCCTGGTATTGGGAATGGGTGAATCAGGACCCACCCATATTCCACCGTAAATACATCGACCCAGGTGTTCTGCAAAATGACCGTAAATATGCCTGCTGATTTTATACTTTCCAAAGTCGGCATTGATAACTATTTCATTTTGCTTTTGTTTATTCTCCTGAGAACATAAATCCTCATGTGCAAAACATATAACTAAAAAAAGTAATGGGAATGTTTTTAACTTTTTCATTTGATTTACTTTTTTTTCTTCTGCCCATAATAGGCCTTCTGGCCATGCTTACGGGAATAGTGTTTTTCAAGTAAAACACGATCGAAATCTGGTTTTTTTTCAATCATCAGGGTGTGAAGGGCTAATTTTGCAACTTCCTCCAATACTACAGCATTGTGTACGGCATCAGAAGCATCTGTGCCCCAGGAAAAAGGGCCATGACTATGTACAAGAACGCCCGGTATATCCAAAGGATCGATATCAGAAAAGGTTTCTACAATGACTTTGCCAGTTTCTTTTTCATATTCCCCTTTAATTTCCTGTCGGGTTAGAGGTCTTGAGCAGGGTATATCACCATAAAAATAGTCGGCATGTGTTGTTCCCAATGCAGGTATTGATTTCCCTGCCTGTGCCCAGCTTGTAGCCCATTCGGAATGGGTGTGAACGATCCCCCCGATGTCCTTAAAATGTTTATAAAGATAAATATGGGTTGGTGTATCAGAGGAAGGTTTTAATTTTCCTTCAACGATGTTTCCTTCCAAATCAACCACTACCATATCCCCTGGTTTCATTTTTTCGCTGGATACGCCACTGGGTTTTATCACGACTAAATTTTTACTTCTGTCGATTGCACTAACATTGCCCCAGGTAAAGATCACAAGTCCGTGGTCAACAAGGGAAAGGTTGGCCTGGAAAACCTCATATTTCAATTGTTCAAGCATAGGATTTTTGGTTTATTGGTTCCTCCATACCTTTCAGTCCCTAACGGGACGACTGGTTGTTTTGCTCTTTTCCAACCAGCCAATGAATTGGCTGTCTATTAAATTTCCCGCCCATACGATCGGACAGGCAGTCCGGCAAGCCGGACGATGTCAGTTCCCTGATTATTTAAATGGATTTTCCGTTTTATACATCATCCCGCCAGGCTGATTGAAGGATATATCCTCTACCCCAAGCATATTCATGGCTGCAAACAGGGTTTTTCCGGTATGATTAAATCCAACAGCTGTATGATGAGGAAACTTTTTTTCGAGCATTACATAACGATAGAACCTGCCCATCTCCTTCACAGCAAATACACCGATGCTTCCAAATGATTTTGGATTGATATTCAGAACTTCGCCTTCAGCCACATACGATTTAAGTTCAGTTTCAGCGGTGCTTTGTAACCGGAATATAGTTATATCTCCTGCTTTAATTGTTCCTTCAAGAGTGCCTCTCGTAATATCCGGTTCCTTATCCGGTTCCAGCAGCCTGTGCATAATTAACTGATATTTCATGGCTTTATCAGCCATACATGAACCTGATGTATTCCCGCAATGAAACCCCATAAACAGATCATGGGGCGTATAATCTCCAATAATATCCCTTGCTTCTTCATACATATCGTAAGGCACAGTATTATTGATATCCAACAAAGTAGCAGGTAACTCGGTCGCGCAAGTCAGCATATATTCACTAAGTGCACCATAAATATCACTTTCGCAGGAAACAGGTATACCCCTGGTGGCAAACCTTGAATTTACATAACAGGGTACGAAACCAAAGCTGGTCTGGAAAGCGGGCCAGCATTTATTGGCAAAGACTCCAAATTCGGAGGCACCCAGGTTTTTTTCCATGAAATTTTTTAACGTCACTTCATACCGGGCAAGTTTTGGCAGGACTCCCGGAAAATGGTTTCCTTCACCCAGTTCCTTTTCCATATCCTTTATAACCACAGGTATTTCCGGATTTTCTTTTGTCGCAGTGTAAAGCTCATACAGATCCAGTTCGCTGTTTTCCATTACCTCAACCCCAAGGTTAAAAAGAGGCTTTATGGGTGCATGGCAGGTATAAAAATCCTGCGGCCGTGGCCCGAAAGAGAATATCTTTAGCTTTTTCAGACCAAGAATCACCCTGGCAACAGGGATGAATTCTTCTATTTTTCCGGCAATCTCATCCGGCATTCCAACCGGATATTCCGGCAAATACAGCCGGACATTCCTCAAACCGGTGTTATAGGATGCGCTCAACAAGCCGCAATAAGCATCGCCCCTACCGCCAAACAGGTCTTTACCCGATTCTTCAGCAGCGGCAACCATCATAACCGGACCGTCAAATTTCTGTGCAAGCATTGACAGGGGGCCTTCAGGCCCAAAGTTACCCAGGTAAATAACTAATGCATTAATATCTTTCTTGTCAATTTCCTTCAATGCATTCATCACATCCGTCTCATTCTCAACGATTGTCTCTACCTCGGTAATTTGCAGCTTTTTGTTCTTACATTCATTAATAACTTTTTTCCTGCGCTCCCTGGATAATTCGATTGGGAAACAGTCACGACTAACGGCAACAATTCCCGCATTGATTGTTGGTAAGTTATTCATTTTATTCTTATTTTAACAAGTGTAAATTTAACACTTATTTTTAAAATTAAAAAAATCAGTGTAGTATTTATTATAACATTTTTCATTACAACCTCTAATAACCAGTAATTTCCTTAAGTTTATTAAAAAAGTTCTTTTTTCTTTCCGAGGAAATGCTCCAATCAACAGGAACAGATTGGAAGCCCTCGTGATAATCCTCTCCTTTTCTGCGATAATCAAAATAGCCCCATGAAGCATAGGAACTGATTGCAGAAACAAAATTGTTCAGTGATTTATCAAAATCATAGTGATCATCTTCATTAAAGAGAATGGGCATTGATTTATATCCCTCGAGATTCCGTGTTTCATAAACCAATTCAACGATCCGGTTTGGGTCGGAAATGCCATTTCCGTGCAGCAGGAGAAAATCGGCTGACTTAACAACATTTTGACCGGGTATAGTATTACCTCCATAACTGGTACTAACCAAATACCGTTGACCATTTCGTAATGTATTTTTAACCCTTTCGATTAATTCATGGACTCGTTCGGGACGAAGGATTTCGTGATCGTATCTCACATTGCACTCGTTGTTTATTTCAATGAGCACATGATGATAATCATGATCAAACAACCAGTTTACTGTATTATCAACAGCGCTGATAACAGCATTTTCATCCTTTAACCTCTGGTCCTGCCCAAAATAAAAGATACCCAGAATTGGTATCATTCTGAGTTCGTTCGCCCGGTCCATGATCTTTTCCAGTCTTTTCATGTATTCAGGTCTCAATTCTCCTTCTTCGGTAATTGCTGAGTTAAACCAGGGTTGATTATGGGAATAACCCTCAGGGCTTCCTCCCTGCAAATTGATTGTAAAGCCAAGCAATCCATAACGCTTCCATTCAGCCATATTTTCAACAAATTCATTTGTGTTGCGTTCCGGATCCCATGTTTTTGTATCGGGGTAAACCCAGCGATAAGAGGTTTCAGGATTCAGGTCATCAAAAATCCCCTGCACCAACCGTGCATTGAATAAAAGTCCCTGAATATTATGACCATTCCATATGCGACCCTGATAGGTAAGTTTATCATTAATATAGAATTTATCTTCGTGGATTGATACAACTGTAGAAGGTTCGTTGTGCTGCAAACTTACCGGCTTTTGCCAAAAAGCAGTAAATAATACCAAAAGAAACAACATGCAAAAAACATGTTTATTCATATTATTGAATTTTAATATTTGCTTATTTTTTAATAGTAGGCACAAGATATTCCTCCCAATATTTCAAGAAGTCTTCGTCAGTAATACCTGTTGATAATCCCCGTCTTTTCATTCTTGCTTCAAAATTCTTTTTTTGAGTTGAGTCCCAGAATTTTATTTCTTCCGGGTCTTCCGGATAAGTTCCTCTATCTGCTTCTTCAAGCCAGATATCCAGTTTAGATCGTAATCTGGCAAGTATGTCTTTATAACACGGATCGTCAACCAGGTTATTGATTTCATATGGATCTTTTTCAAGATCATATAATTCCTCGGCTGGCCGGTCAGGTCCCATAAACTTTGCCTGAACCGGTGTGAGTTTTCCCTGCTTATAAAGAACCTGCATTAAAGTTAGTACTGGGTATTGATGTTTTTTGTAGGCATTAAATTGTGTATAGGGCCGTTCGGGATAAAAGTTTCTTATATATTTATACTTTTCGGTCCTCACACATCTTATCCTGTCAACTGTTTCATCACGCCGGTCTCTCATAGCGAATATGGCTTCGCGTTTTTTGGCGCCCAAGCTAAAAAAATCCTTCCCCTGAATATAATCAGGTGGATCAATACCGGCAATCTTCAACGCCGTAACCGGAAGATCAACATTGCTGACCATACGTTTATCCACCGAACCCGGTTTAATATGTCCGGGCCACCCCCATGAAAAAATGACTTCGTCATTCTGCTGAGAGCGGATTTCACGGGGCAAGCGGATGATTAAGGGGGTATGAATACCTCCGTCATACATAAACTGTTTAGCCCTGACATGAGGCCTGCCCTGGTCACCGAAAAAAAATACCACTGTGCTGTCGGCAAGACCCTCATCTTCGAGCCTTTGTAAAATCTCCCCGACCTGCCGGTCAACAATCTGTACGTTCTCAAGATAAAGAGCCCAATCCTGCCTGGCTAAAGGATTGTCAGGATAGTACGGTGGTAAGATAACACTGTCTGCATTAACCGGATTTTCCGGATCTCTTTGAAATTCGCGGTGTGGACCGTGTATCTGGATCTGGGAAAAGAATGGTTGACCGGGATTCCGTTGAGTCCAGTCCGTTCCATCATAAATATTCTCAGCTATGAAATTATAATCTTGTTTTCCCGGTTTGTCCCTGTTTGTTACTGATCCGTTACTCACAAAATAGCCCGCTTCACGAAAGTATTCGGTAACGGGCCTGACCCCATCCGGCAATGGTTTTTTATCGTAAGTCCGGTGCTGATGGCAATCTATGCTTACAGGATACATACCCGTAATCAGTGATGACCGGCTTGGTGAACAAACAGCGGTCACAGTGAAAAGATTTGTATATTTTGCACCCTGGCTGGCCAATTTATCCAGGTTGGGAGTTTTCACCAAAGGCGTGCCATAACATCCCAGATCTGCCCCAAGATCATCTGCAATGATCCATAGGATATTAGGCTTTTCGATGTCGTTATTTTCAGACCGGTCAGAACAACCGTT
>DAOVQI010000165.1 GCA_030628785.1 Bacteroidota bacterium | reverse complement strand
CTATATGAGCCAGGTTTTCGAGTTTTTCAATGTCACCAGATTCACCTTTTCCTTTAGTGATTTTGTTCAGGATTTCCAGCATTTGTCTTGTTCCAACCCTGCACGGAGTACACTTGCCACAACTTTCTTCGCTTGTGAATAAAAGGAAAAATTTTACTAAGTCTACAATACAAGTATGCTCATCAATTACAATTAGTCCGCCCGAACCCATCATTGATCCTGCTTCTGTCAGACTTTCGTAGTCAATAGTAAGATCAAACTTTTCAGCTGGAATACAGCCACCTGAGGGCCCACCAGTCTGTACAGCTTTTATCTTTGCTCTTCCGGATGGTCCGCCACCAATTTCTTCAACTATTTTCTTTAATGTGATACCCATTGGAACTTCAACAAGACCAGTATTTTTTATTTTACCTACAAGACTGAATATTTTTGTACCTGGGCTATTTTTTGTGCCAATTTTCGTAAAATTTCCGGCACCTTCACTTATAATGATCGGAATATTCGCCCAGGTTTCGACGTTGTTGATAGCAGTTGGATTGCCATTTATTCCTTTTTCAACAGGAAACGGTGGTCGTGGGACAGGAACACTCCTATTTCCTTCAATACATTGAATCATGGCCGTTTCCTCTCCGCAAACGAAAGCACCAGCCCCTTCAATCAGTTTTATATCAAAAGAAAAATCTGTTCCCAGAATATTATTACCAATTAGTCCCAGTTCACGTACTTGTTCTATAGCTATATGTAAATGCTTAATTGCCAATGGATACTCTGTACGAACATAAATTATACCTTGTCTTGCCCCGGTGGCATAGGCACCAATTAACATTCCTTCAAAAACACTCTGTGGATTACCTTCAAGCACACTGCGATCCATGTATGCACCAGGATCTCCTTCATCACCGTTGCATACCAAATACTTGATTCTTCCGTTAGGTTGATTAGCCAATAATTCCCACTTAAGACCAGTTGGAAAACCGGCTCCTCCACGTCCCCGCAAACCGGATTTCTTAATTTCCTCAATTACCTTCATTGGTGTCATCTCAAATAATACCTTGGATAAAGCTGAATATCCCCCAACAGCTAAGTAATCATCTATTCGTGTTGGATCAATGACACCATTATTCTTAAATACTGTCCTTTGCTGAAATTTATAAAAGGGAATTTCATGCTCGAAAATTATCTTTTTTCTATTTACCGGATCAAAATATATAAGTTTATTAATAACGTCACCACCTAAAATTGTTTTTTCAATAATTTCGCCAACATCATCTTTGGTAACATGTTGATAGAATATCTTCTTAGGATAGATTACAACTAATGGACCTCTTTCACAGAAACCATGACAACCGGTTGTTTTAATTTCTATTTTTTCTTTTAAACCTCGTCTGTCTATTTCTTTTTTGAAACTATTAGCCACTTCATCAGCTCCATAGGCTCTGCAACCAGTTCCACAGCAGATTGCAATGCAGCATTTTTCCGGATCCCGGTTTTTGAGAATATCGTTTCTCCAGTTTTTTAACTCTTTTGCTGATCTTAATTTCTTCATGACTCTTTTACCTCTGTTTTTCCTAGTAATTTTTCTAAGAGTGCCTGCGCTTTTCCAATGTTCATTTGTCCATGGTATTTCCCGTCTATAACAACTACAGGTCCGAGTGCGCACGCTCCAAGACAATTTACCGTTTCAAACGAAAACTGAAGGTCCTGAGTTGTTTCACCTGCCTTTATCCCTAATTCACGTTCAAATTCTTCTGCAATAATTTGAGCACCTCTCACGTGGCAGGCAGTTCCAAGACAGATTTTTATTGAGTGGCGCCCCGAAGGATTGAACTTAAATTGTGAAAAAAAGCTGGCAACCCCATAGATGTGACCTTTAGATATCCTTAAGTGTTTGGATATCTTTTCTACTGCAGCCGGGGAAATATATCCCTCTTTTACCTGAATGGATTGGAGAATTGGGATTAAATTGCTTTTGTCTTTTTGAGTGAATTTCTTTAATATGGATTGTACAGGATCAGCCATTTGGAGGTTCTTGTGTTTTTTGTGTGGTTCTAAAAATATAAAAAAAATGTTACTAATCATTGCATTGGGAAAAAAAAGATAGAATGTTGTATGAAGTTATATGTTATGCCACAGGTCTCGTGAAATGAATATTCCATATTTCACAGGGGCAGGCATCCCTTTGGGATAAGTTAAAAGGTTTAGGTTAATTGCTGGGTACTGGGCCTGCCCCGTGAAATGCGACGCTTGCCCTGTGAAATTTGAGGTACGAAAACATTTCATCAGGGAAGGAGCATATTTCACTGGGGTACTGGATACTGGATGCTGGGTACTGGATACTAGGTTGTGGGTTTTGTACTTTCCTTTTTGTTCGTCCCGGCTTTGATGAAAAACTTGACTAAAAACAACTCTTCCAGGTTCTTCGGATTCTGAAAGGTTGTTTGATCTGAAGACCTGCCAGCGTCCGCCCTATGAAATCCGGCAAAGCCGGAATGCCTTTGGCATTATTTTACAGGGCGGGCATCGTAACCGATTAATCAAAAGACGAAAAGATTATTAATTGAACGTTTTCCAGTTCCGGTCCATGGTGAGATACCACGTTGATGAACGATGGTAGTTGGACCGGAATGCATTTCTGCATCATTACTTTACTACAATAATCGAACACCGATGGTGTTCTTTACACTGTTACTCGTCAGACGACTCCCGTTCGTCTGACGAGTTTTAAAATGGACAGACCCTTAAATAAGGTTTGCTCTCATAGGTATGCCATAGAACAAAACCCTAAGTATCTATTTAAAATCTACGTCAGGAACTTAACAACAATGGCCGGGGACGAAGCCCATGGTAAGAGTCAGGGCTTGACTTTGAGTCAAACCCTGACTAAGTGATATATTTCTTCACTTTCTACTTGTTTTTTGCCGGTTTACTGGCTGAGGTATTACGATTTTATCTGATTTTTATGTAAACTTGTGATCAAACCAATCTTGTATTAAATGGATAAAGAGGAATTAAAAAAGCTTGCTAAGGATAAAAGGTTTATTCCTGGTATTTACAATTATTGCGATCGATGGTGTGAGCGTTGCCCGTTTACAACACGTTGCTTAAATTTCGAAACCAGTGAACAACATTTTTCTGATCCGGAAGCACAGGATATTCACAATAAGTTGTTTTGGCAAAAGCTTTCGGAAGTTTTTCAGCAAACCATGGAAATGATAAAAGAAATGGCAGAAGAGCAGGGTATTGACCTGAATAACATTGACACTGAGGCTATTGCAGAGGAAGAAAAACAACTTAAACAATCTGCCAGGAATCATGAATGCACCCAATCGGCTGAAACTTATCACCAAAAAGTGGATGATTGGTTAGATTCAGCCGGAAATCTGTTCAAAGTAAAAAGTGAAAAGCTGGTTAAAAACATTCGTCTTGAGGTAGCCGGGTTGGACCCATCCGGTGAGGCTGCAAGTATTAAGGATGCCGTAGAGGTTATCCGATGGTATCAGTATCAGATATTTGTTAAATTGATGAGAGCAGTAAGAGGTGAATTGAAGGGTGTTCCTGAAATTATTGAGGATTTTCCGAAAAACTCGGACGGCTCGGCAAAAGTTGCCCTGATCGGGATGGACCGTTCGATTGCAGCATGGGGTGTCCTGCTTAAATATTTTCCAAACCAGGAAGATGAAATCCTTCCCATATTGGTTCATTTGGAACAATTGCGAAAAAATACCGAAAAAGCCTTCCCCGATGCCAGGGCATTTGTTCGTCCCGGCTTTGATGAAAAACCTGACTGAAAATTTTGTATTTTTGTCTTTGTTCGTTCAGATCCCTCCTTTTGTCGGGATAAGTTCGACTATTGTTTTTCGCTGCACCAGTTTGCGAAAATAAAGTCTCACTTACTTTTATCTTTTTTTATGGCTAATATTCGAACACTCAAAAAAGAAATCAATCAGCTTACAAATGAATTGGTCTCAGATTGCTTAACGTATCTGGATCTCCATCCCGGGGAAAACAGAAATGAAGTTGGTAAGATTATTTCTGATACCGTAAAGATCCGTAACGAAATCATTGAAAAGCTAAACCAACCAAAAGACAAAGAAAATTCCAAACTGCTAAAGAAACATTATAAGAAACTTGCCGAAAAGCTATACAAGGAAGTGCATCTTTCATTTGAGCGGTTAAGTGAAATTTCTGGCAGAAAAAAATAAAAACATTTTATTATGATGTCAGATGTTTCCACCTGACAACCAAAATGAAAGTAAATCTGTCGGTTGAAAAACCCGACAACATATTTAGTACTGGGAATTTTAAGTGAAAATTTAAAACGCAAAACCCGTCTGTTTCATTTTTGATTTACAAGGAAGAAGATGATTAAGAACGTTCGAATTACTGTTAGAGGCAGAGTGCAGAATGTTGGTTTCAGGTACTTTACATTTAAAACAGCGAATACGTTTAATATAAAAGGGCTTGTTAAAAACGAGATGGATGGCTCGGTATATATTGAAGCAGAAGGAGAGGAACCGGATGTGGATCTATTCATCGAACATATCAAACAGGGTACTTCCTGGGCTATTATAAGGGAAACGGAAATTTATTCTGCTCCCGTTATGAATTATACCGATTTTATTGTAAAGTAACTAGTTAGTGGGTTAGTGAGTTAGTAAGTTAGTGAGTTAATAAGAATTTTGGATTTAGGACCGTGAACGTTTTGCGCAGCAAAACCTCATGAGTGGCATGTGGGTTAGATTGCGAGAACGAGTAATTTTTGTTTTTAACCTGTAGACATATATTAGGACAAGACAAGACATTCAAGATAAAAGGGAAAAAAGATAAAAGTCTAAGAGCAGAAGGGGCGAAAAGTAGGACGAAGCTCCGGTTCGTCATTTTATTTCAGATAGAGCAAGGGGCATGGAGCGAAGACCGTAGAGCAAAAGTGACTGAGAGACTGGGTGACAGGGAGAATTTATGGATTTCGGATTTCGGATTAGCTGGAAGCAGGAAAAGCAGGCAGACAGCACAAACCACGAACTACGAACCACAAACCCAGCACCCAGAGCACCATAACCTCAGGAATAGAAAAGAATCGTTACATAATCGACCACTTCATCCGACGGTATTACTTCACCCGAATGTCCTTTTCTGAGTATTTTGACTTTTGGAGATTCTGATACCCGTTTTGCATATTCCATCAGGGCCATGATCGGACCGAATCCACATACGGATATATGATTTTTGAGAACTACATCGTAAACTTTCTCAGCATTGAAATCAAGGATCTCATTCAGAACAAGCATGTCTTTCCTGGCTCCCTCTTCTGGTGTGACATAATGTGAAAAATCAGACGAAGCAATAAGCAAAATATCTTTTTTCAGATCCTGATTGGCTTCATAAATGCTGTTTGCCAACTGTTTTGAAATCTCATAGTTCTGGTTGGTAATGCTTATGGGAAGGATTTTAAAGGGTTGGTCAAGAAAATATTGCAGGAATGGAAGCATCACTTCCCCGGAATGCTCATATTTGTGAGCCTGTTCAGATTCAGGAATGTTAAGGTTTTGTTTAAATTCAAGGTCGATTTCAACATCCCCAAGTGGTGTTTCCCAAAAATGATTTGTATCAAGAGCAACAGGTTCTCCCATTCCTGAATGATTTGGATTCAGAATTAAAATGGTATCAACAGATTTTTTTGTTTGTTTAATAATTTCGAAAAAGTGCACGGCTTCATATCCTGAAAACATGTAACCGGCATGCGGAACTACTCCGCCGATAATATTTTTTTTGGCATAGGAAATATCTATCTGATCTTTTTCGGCAAGATAAAATGAATTTATCTGTTCCTTAAGTTCTGACTTATTTCCCGGGTAAAACCTGCCGGCTACCGCCGGCTTCCTGATTTTTATATTATCTTCCTTTGTTTTCATGATGTTTTATATTAAAAATTATCAAAAACCAAATGATCACAACCGGTACAACGTCCGCCATCAACACCGGTGATTTCTATGAAATATCCCTCCCTCCGGATAAGCAGCTTTCCGCAGGAAGGACACATTGTATTCTTACCACCTGATGGCAGGGATACATTCCCAACATAGACATAATCAAGGTAATGGCTGGCGATATCGTAAAGCCTTTTAAGTACGGTGATGGGGGTGCTATGAATGTTCATCCGGTACATTGGGAAATAACGGGAAATATGAAATATCGTTTCTTTACCCAATTCGTAAGAGATCCATTTCATCATATCTTCAAATACTGTTTCATTATCGTTCAGGGTAGGGATGATCAGATTGGTAATTTCAAGGTGTTTCCCTGCCTGTCGGATTTTTTTCAGGGTTTTTTTCACAGGTTCAAGGCGTGAAGAGGTATAATCCTTATAAAATTCTTCGGTAAAAGCCTTCAGATCAATATTGAACGCATCAATGGTATCCAGTAATTTTATCAACGGTTCCTTGTTGATAAAGCCGTTAGTAACCGCTACATTTATTAGGTTTTTCTTCTTTGATTTTTCAGCAGTATCCAGCATAAATTCGTACCAGATACAAGGCTCGTTATAGGTAAAGGCAATACCCAGGTTTTCGGACTGCTTCATTGCAATTTCAACTATCTCTTCAGGTGTATATTCCTTCAGGTGAGAGAAATTTTCAATGGAAGATTGAGATATATCATAGTTTTGACAGAATTTGCATTTTAAGCTACAGCCGAAAGTGCCGACTGATAGGATCGTCCTTCCAGGGTAAAAATGGTAGAGTGGTTTTTTTTCAATGGGATCGAGATGAAGGGCAGTGACCCGGCCATAATTTTCTGAATAGAGCACCCCCTGGTCATTTTTACGAACTCTGCAACTACCTCTTTTTCCTTCGTTTATTAAGCATTCATGCGGGCAGAGCATACACTTAACCTGGTTGTTCCCGGTTTGTTGATAAAATAGTGCCTTGTGCATTAGGTTCCTTGTTTATCGTTCGTTGTTTTTTCTAACAATTT
>DAOVQI010000293.1 GCA_030628785.1 Bacteroidota bacterium | reverse complement strand
CCGAGGAAAATGATCCCCTGGAAATATTACGGGAACAATTAGACCGGGTTCTTCCCGAAGCGAAAGTAATTATGAATACAACAATTGCAAATGCCCGCGAACGGCAAAGACATATGATTGAAGAATATTTTGCAGTTATTACCATCTTTGTGATAATCGTAATTGTTATATGGATAGGAGTGCTTGCGATGATGAATGCAAGGGAGAGGCAACAGGAAATTGGTATTTTACGGGCAATTGGTCATAGCGGGAGGAAAATTGCAGGGCTTTTTATCGGAAAAGCGCTGATAATTGGAATAGTAAGCGCTGTTTTAGGTTATGTTATCGGAACAATTCTGGCATTAAAATTCGGCCCAGGGATTTTTAAAATTACTGCCGATTCAATAAAACCAATTTACTCAATCCTGATTTGGTCAATAATTGCAGCTCCTGTCTTTTCAGCATTTGCAGCTTTTTTGCCTACATTGGTTGCAATATTGAAAGATCCGGCAATAACATTAAGAAAAGAATAAATGTGGGCTCATTGGGGTGTATGGTGGGTAACTGACAATAAATAACAATAATCAAAAATAAAAATACAAATAAATCAAAATAAAATTTGGGATTTGTCCGTAGGCCTCCTTTGGAGATATTTTATGATTTGTGATTTATTTGATTTTTGTACCGATAGCTATCGGTATTGTCATTTGTGATTTATTATTATTCCGAGTCCACAGGAGGCAGAATTTAAATTTAAGTACCTAAAATGATTCATCTTGATAAGGTCAGTAAGATATTCGGATCACCCCCGAAACAGGTGGAGGCACTGAAAAATATTGACTTGCATGTAAATAAAGGTGAATTTATTATTATCAGGGGGCCAAGCGGAAGTGGTAAGACAACTTTATTACTGTGTATCGGAGGAATGTTACAACCTTCTTCAGGCGTTGTTAATGTTGAAAATAAAGACATTTATCTCTTGAATGAGTTTGAGCGGACAAAATTCAGAGCATCCAATATAGGTTTCGTTTTTCAAATGTTTTATCTCATTCCGTATTTAAATGTGGTGGAAAATATTATGCTTGCTGCCGGACTGGGTAGTAATGGACCCAGACAGCGTAAAGCATCAGAACTGGCAGACCAACTCGGTTTATCAGATCGCATCCTGCATAAACCTTCGGAGCTCAGTGCCGGTGAACGCCAACGGGTTGCCCTGGCCAGGGCCCTGATCCATCAACCAAAAATGATCCTGGCTGATGAACCAACAGGTAATCTTGATCCGGATAATTCCCGGGAAGTGATTAGAATTCTTAAAGAATATCATCAAACCGGAGGTACCGTTATTTTTGTGACTCACGGTAAGGACGCAGATCAGTTTGCCGATCGTATTTTCTATTTGAATAAAGGGGAAATGAGATAATATTAATGGGAATACAATAAAAGAAATCAAAAAACAAAATACCACAACTCCCCTCTACAAGAGGGGAGTAGGGGTGTGTTATATTTGAAAATTTCATTTTGTTTTTTTGATTTCAAAATAGAATTCTTCATTAAATTAAGTTTTAAAAATGTTCTGTCAGGGACGAAAGAACAAATAAAAACATAGCTTCACGAATTAACAATATTCAAATAATCATACTAATTTAGTTAACTTGAAAGCAAGTAAAAAAAGGCTGAGGCTAAGGCTAATCCCGAAAACTTTCGGGAGAGAAAAAAAAGAAAATATGGTATATAAAGATTTCACTCAAATATTCACCAACTGGCGGAAAAAAGGTATTCAAAGTATATAAGATAATATTGTTAACACGAAGTGATCCCTTCGGGAAAATCCCGATACATTAAATTAAAAATTCAAATTTAAGTTCATCATTATGAAAACAAGACACTCAAAATCAGGACACAAAATGAAGTATTACAAGACAATAATCGTTCTTGCTATCACAATCATTTTTGGCACTATCGGTTGCACAAGGTTTGATCCCGGACAGGGATGGCAAACATACCGGCATGATGGAACCAGAAGCGGAGCAACCACCGAAGAAATTCCTTCCCAACTCTTTCTGAACTGGACCTATATTCCGGTTCATGCTCCGGAACCTGCCTGGAGCCTGCCGGCAGAAGAAATGCAAAGAATGCACTTCGATAATACATTTCATGTTTCTGCGGTAAAAGGTATGGTTTACTTTGGTTCTTCAGTTGACAATAAAGTTTATGCTTTAAACAGCTCATCAGGAAAAGAAAAATGGACCTTTTATGCTGAAGGACCAATCCGGTTTTCTCCTTCGATATGGAAAAACCGGATTTACTTTGGCTCAGATGACGGTTATGTGTATTGTCTTAATGCAAAAAACGGGAAACTGGTTTGGAAATACCGTCCCGGGCCAAAAGACAAAAAGGTACTTGGAAATGGAAAAATGATATCTCTCTGGCCAATCAGAACCAGTGTTTTGGTTGAAGACGGAACGGTTTATTTTGGTGCCGGAGTATTTCCCTATGACGGCCAGTATATTTGTGCATTGAATGCAAAAGATGGTTCCGTAATATGGAAAAATGATGACCTTGATGACAATGTATTTGATTTACAATACGGTGGTGTATCACCTCAGAGTTATATAATTGCCTCTGAGAACAAGCTGTTTGTTCCTTCCGGACGTGCTATGCCTGCTGTTTTTGACCGCATGACCGGGAAATTTCTTTTTTATCTGTCTCCAAGCGGGAAACAGGGTGGCACCTGGGGCATGATTGTCCAGGGAGAACTTATCGCAGGAGTTGACAGGTCCGGTACACCTATAAAAGTATCTTACGATGCCGAAACAGGGGATAGAAAAGGAGATGTATTTGCCTCTTTTACAGGTATCGATATGGTTGGAACCGGAGATATTTCCTTCATTGCTACACAGGACGGGGTATATGCCATCGACCGTATCAAATATCCATTAATTCAGCAAAAAATTGATTCGGTTAGGAAAGTACAAAATCAATTGACCGGTGAGTTAGGAAATATGGCTTATCAGGCTACATTTTCGAACGAGACAGAATTTGATAAGCAACTTGAAGAGATTATTAGTGAGCTTAATTCATTAGCTGAGGAAGAAGAAAAACTGAAAGCATCATCCTCCGAATGGTTTTTTCCACAGGAACACCTTAGTGCCATCATTTTAACTGGCAGCCAGGTTATTGCGGGTGGAAATGGAATTGTTCTGGGTTTGGATGCGGAAACAGGAGAAGAGTTATGGAGAAGTAATGTTGAAGGGATTGCAAACGGTCTTTCCGTATCAGACCAGAGCCTTTTTGTAAGCACTGACCTGGGACCTGTTTATTGTTTTACAGGTAAATCAAAAATAAAAGAAACAGAAGAACCCGAAAAAATTCAGCCAATTTTAACGGACTCTCCCTATCCGGAAGATAAAATGACTTCTGTTTATGAAAAAGCTGCATCAGCTATTTTGGAAGAGACTGCAATTGAAAAAGGCTATTGTCTTGTTCTGGATTGTGGGGAAGGACAGCTTGTTTTTGAGCTTGCACAACGATGTAACTTGAATATTGTAGGAATAGAAAGTGACCCCGGAAAGGTGAAAAAAGCCAAAAAGAAGTTGGATAATGCAGGTATATATGGGTCGAAAGTTATTGTGGAGAATTGGTCTGTAAATTCCCTGCCGGAATATTTCGCTGATCTGATCGTTTCAGGAGATATTTTAAAATCAGGTAAAATTGATGTTTCTCCCGGCGACATTTTCAGAGTGTTAAAACCTGGTGGTGGAAAAATCTGTTTCGGGCAACCTGAGGTGGAAAGTATTTCACTAAGAGCATTGAATATAGAAGAATTGGGAGATAAATGGAAAAACTTTGAAGTAGAGGAACCTGTAATCATCCGGGAAGGTGGTACCTGGGTTATTCTTACCCGAAAAATGCTGCCCGGTGCGGGAGGTTGGACCCATCAGTATGCAAATGCTGCAAACACTTCCTGCTCTGACGATAAACTGGTTATGGCTCCTTTCAGCACACTCTGGTATGGGCTTCCAGGACCTCGATTGATACCTGACAGACATGCCAAGGCTGTTGCTCCCGTTGCTATTGATGGTAAACTTATTATTGAGGGAGAAGATGTTATTATGGCTTATGATGCTTATAACGGAACACTATTGTGGGAAAGAACAATCAAAGGAGCAAACCGTGTGCGTGTCGATATGGATGGAGGAAACATGGCAGTTAATCAGTATGGGTTATTTGTAGCGGTAAAAAATAAATGCCTTCAGCTAAATATTGAAACGGGAGAAACAGTTCAATCATTTAACATGCCTGCTCAATGGGATGGTAAATACCGGCGATGGGGCTATATTGCAGTAAAGGGCAAAACCCTGTTCGGATCAGCCGCTATGCCTTTAAAACAGGAATATGATCAACTCTTTAATACAATAGTTAATGAGGATGGAAATTGGAGGAAAAAGGAGGAACTTGAACTGTCGGATGTTTTAACTTCAGAATATTACAAATATCGTATTTCAGAAAATACCAAAAAGGTTGAACACGCTTTTCAAAGGGACGGTACAAAATGGCAACTTATTGCTGATTTCCCTGCCTGGGATGGAGGAAT
>DAOVQI010000217.1 GCA_030628785.1 Bacteroidota bacterium | reverse complement strand
ATGGTTCTGAGCGATGTTAATATATAGTCATTATATCTCCTTTTAGGGTCTAAGAGTTCTCTTTCAAAAACCAGATTGTCTTCCTTTAGAGATTGGATAGATTTATCATTATCGGCAATGTTCCACTGCCTTGAATGCCCGTTGTATGAGTGTGCCGATGGCCCTAATCCCAGGTATTTTTCTTGCTTCCAGTAATTTGTATTGTGTTTTGAAAAATAACCCTCTTTGCAAAAATTTGAAATTTCGTACGGAATAAAATGGTTTTGAACCATTTGCTCAAGAAGAACACTATACTGTTCTACATTTTCTTCCTCTTCCAGGGGTGTGACATCTCCCTTTTCGATCAATTGTGCCATTACCGTACCCGGTTCAATTGTTAAAAAATAAGCCGAAATATGTTGAACATTAAATTCAAACGCCTGCTTAAGATTTTTTTTCCAGTTTTCCACACTCATTCCGGGAATACCGTAAATTAAATCAATGCTGATATTGGAAAAGCCGGCAGATTGAGAAAGTTTAACGGCATTTATCGCCTGTCTTTTATTATGCCTTCGATTCAGCAACAAAAGATCCTCATCAAAAAAGGATTGAATACCAATACTAAGACGATTTACGGGTGTTGTTTTTATTTCACAAACGTAATCCTTATCGATATCATCCGGATTAACTTCAAGGGTTATTTCCGGATTATCAGTAATTTCATAAATCTCTGACAATTTTTTAAAAAGGCTATTTATTTCTTTACCTTTTAAAACCGAGGGTGTCCCACCACCAAAATAAATGGTTTCAATTTTTTCACCTTCCAGATAATTCTTCTGTAATTCAATTTCATGTTTCAGTGCCTTAATAAATTGCGGCTTTTCCTTTAAAGAATTGCTCTTATAAAAATCACAATAGAAACACAATTGTTTACAAAAAGGTATATGAATATATATTCCGGCCATTATCTTAACAAATATAACCAATCACTGCATTTGCTACTGCCCTGGGCTCTGGTGGTAAAGAGTAAACGTTTTTTTCGTATTGACTGTTATAGGGCGAGATATTCAGCGTTTTTCCGTCTACAACCAGAGTGCTGCTTCCTCCGGGATCAAATCCCATAGCTTTTTGGATTCCAAGCTCAATCAAAATCTCTGCCATATCAATATGAGTTGCTCCCACCGATTCCCTGATTCTCCCATTAATTGTTAAAACCACCAAATTACCGGAAGGGTCTAAACCTATGGCTATTTTGGGTCCCCGCATATCCGTATAATCCAGCCGTGCTGCCTGGGTTCTGATTGAATTCCGGGTTTTCCATCCTTCTGTTTCCATATTCAGGTTTAACTCTCCATCATCAACCAACAATGGCCCTGCCTCAACAGCGTGTAAAACTTCCTCATATCCTTTTACCTGTATCAGTAATTCTTTATCAATTACAGCAAAACTTGCAGGAAAATTTGATTTATCAAACGATAGTGTTAAACCCACAGGCATAATCTCAACATTTTCCCTTTCTTTCGTTTCAATTATCTCTTTCACTACATTGCCTGCCAACCGCAGAATAATTCTTCCATTTCCCTTAATTTCATGTTGAGGGTATAATAAATCATAGTAACATGGCCGGTTGCCGGGCTTATTGACATTATAATTTTCTTTGGATAGCTCAATGCTTGTATTCCCTTCCGATATAGTAATACCATTGGCTGAGGTTACTCTCTTAATATCAAGTTTTCCATCCGGATAAATCAAAAGCGCTGCCTTATTATATAACGGAGTGGATATGATCTTCCTTTCAGATATTAATAAACCCAAAGGCGAACCAATATAAGATTCGAGCAAACCCAATTTTCCAACCAATTCAGGATTTAATATATAACCACCATTCCATCCTATTCTTACTTTATTATTGTTGTTCTTTTCGAAATCTGAAATGAACCCGGTAACTCTTTTGGTCCCTCTCCTGTTTGATAACGTCCGAAATTGCCACTTCCTGCTGGTTTGCGAAATATTCACTTTTGCCATAACACCATTCCATGGAAGGCCATCCTTATACACTCCGCTTACAAATGAGTATTCAATTTCCTTCTTTCCGGTTTTTCTTTTAACCATGTTTTGCAATACATAATTTATAGGAGAACCTTTTTCCTCGGCATCCTTTTTGATGGTTTCAAATACCTTTTCTTCTCCCAGCTTCCGCGTCAATCTCTTAAATAAATCACTTTTTAATACTTCACTAAAATCCCTGGCTGTTTGTATTGGTGTGGGATAGGCTAATGTTGTCCTTACCCCTGCCGGAACGTATTGAATGTACCCACTTTCCTCGGGTATTCCCATAATGTTCGCAGTAATTGGATCTTTTGCTCTCCCAATATGAAAGCGGTCAATGTCTATTATATCCGTCATCACCGCAGCGTTTGTTCTAAGTGAAATAAGAAATCCTTTCTTTTCCTTTATCCTTCTTAGAATTTTCAATGGCTTCTCTCCCAGTTGAGCAAAATGAATTCCAACACACCACTGATTTGTCTTCACTACCTTTAATAAACCGTTCTTTAACAACAATTTCAGTTCTTCATCATTTCCGTCCTTAATATAACTGATTATTTCATTAACTCCTGGCCATCTCCATACAAAATTTTCCTGAACAAATAAATACACTGGCTCAATTTTAAAGGCATTTTTTTCAATTATATCCTCCGTCAGTTCTTCTTCCAGGCTCAGATTCATACGCGATCTTACTGATTGCAAAGCAAAAAACTCCAATTCATTATTAACCTGCTGTCCTGAAAAAATACCTATTGGTTTATTTTCATGCATTCTTTTAAGTAATTCCTTCCGGTCGTCAATAGCCAGATTGGAAGATGATGTCATTTGTGATAAAGCCAAATTCCAGTCAGTAAAAAAATGCCCGGACACATCAATCTTATTGGTCAATTCAGGTCTGAAAATATCGTAAAACAACATATTAATTATTCCTGTCAGCTCCTGAATAGTGTAGTCCTGATAAGGATAATATTTCTTATTCCTGTGCCTGTATGAAAACGAATGATCATGTCTTATTTTCTCTTCACCTTTATGATAAAGGAAAATGCTGTCAACTGCATTATAAAACCCAATAATTTTCTCCTCAGGAAAGAATTCATAATCAGGATCATTTTCCACCAATTCATTCGCAAAAGTGAACGTTAGGCCCCTGATTTCCTGTTCTTCTACCCTGAAATAGCTTGGGTCAATTAAAGATTTTAAATTCAGCATGAAAGCAAGCCTTCCAAAGCCAGGCAGATAATGTCTTCTTTTTGTCTTTAAAATAAATTGCAGAGATTTATTATCACGGCTGTTTATGGCTTTATATTTTTCGATTGTTTTTTTTACACGCTCAAGAGATCTATTATTAGAACTTAACTGTAAATACAGAACATGACTAATTTCCTTAATATTTTCATTTAGTGCTTCAAGACTATACCGCATTTGAACGGCTTTCTTATTGTGCATTATTTCTTCGCTAAATCTGTGTGGGAAAAAGACCCTCTCGAAAATATTCTTAATATGGTTTGTGGTTATTTTTTTTCCATCATATTCAATTACTTCCAGCCTTTCCTCCTCGGGTAAATGTTCACCAATTACATTAGAATAAACATTCTCAGGAAAATACCTACTGCAAAAAATTGGAGTACCACATGCAGTCGACTCTATTATTGGTAATCCCCTGCCCTCTGTTTCACTAGGTAGTAACACCAGTGAGGCTATATTATAAAGCTCTGTAATTCCAACGGGGTTTTCAAACTTCTTTTTAAATTCCTCTTTGTCAAGTTCACTAAAAAGAAAGGCAAGATAAACCTTGTTCCTGAATTCCCTGTCAATTGAATTCAGAAGAACAAAGAAACGCTTTAATAATTTTTCAAAATACCGGTAATGACCTGCGGCTATCGGCCCGGTTACCAATATGGTTAGTTTTAGATGTTTTGTCTCCCTGAATTTGTTAGCGAAATCAGAATATTTCAGCAATTTATCGATCAATTCGAAGCCTACTTCTATACGTTTTCGGGAAATAATCCTTGTTGGTTGTAAAAAAACAATATTCTCAGCAAGGAAATTTCTTATGGGTTTTGTTCTCCTGTATCCTACAAGAATGGGTCTTGGGCTATTTTCATTAACCAGCTTTCGTTTAAGTACATCTTCGGCAGAATATGCTACCAGGGTATCCTCATACCTGCTGAGAATTTTTTCGAACTGGTAAAAGGTGTTTATCTTTTTCCTCTTATTTGTATTCGTGAATTCAAGTGTGTCAACAGCTGTTCCAATTAGTTTTATATTTGCAGGATTGTGTCCGTTTACCTTAATTAGATGTTTATTCTGGTTGTAATTAATGTTCACCGATACCCACGACCTCGATTCCCATGGGAATAAAACTTCAACCAGTGAAAAGAATTCTCCAAGATGTGAATTGATAAAAAAGAAATCGCGAGGACCAGCCTGTGATCTTTTTACTTCAATTTCCGCCGGTCTGCTACCTCCTTCCCAATAGAAATCATGATTATTGCAAATTACCGGTATTCCAAGGTATTCTGATACCAGAACAATAGCCAAAGCAAGAGAAACGTTTCCCGGATTTGAGCATACATTTACCGTAAATAACAGCCTGATGTTATTTGTTTCAACGTATTTCGCCAGTTTTTTGGTTACGGTAAGCACTTGTTTCCAGAATTTAACAATCAATGCATTGTATTCAGAGCTTCCTCTTTCCAGCTTTGTAAAAAAGAAATCCTTGTAGAGGTCCCAACTGTCAAATCCTTCTGCTTCCTCAATAATAAAACGTTTTGTCCTTGAATCGATTATTTTATACGATTCCGGTTTAAATTGTCCTCCAATATAATGGATATTAATGCCCTGATAGTTTGTACGGTATATTTTCGCATATTTTTCAATTTCAATGGTTACCCCATCAACAGAATATCCAAAGGTAACAAAGGCAACTCCTCCTTTTCTAATATAATCTTTATATTCTTCATACGAACCTTTAAATTCTACAGACGGTACTTTTCTGTATTCCTTCACTCTGTCAATAAACAAACCCAGATCAAACCAGGTATTTATTTTTTCTTCCCTTAGCTGTTTCAGCATTTCATCTGCTGTTATTCTTTTCTGCATATTTTTTCGCTTACATCGGTTTTAAAAAATGAACCAAATAAATAGATTTAATTCTGATCAAAGTTTATTAAATTTATTTCTTACTTTAATGGCTAAAATTATAATATGTTTATAAGATCATTCTGGAAATCAATTTTATGGGCTACCATAATTTTTCTACTCAGTTCTATTCCCGGAAAAAATCTTGACAAAGCAAATATCTTCGATCTATTATATCTCGATAAGCTGGTCCATGTGTTTTTATATTTTATCCTGACAATATTGCTTATCCCGGGTTTTAAGAAGTTTGTCAATTTTCTTAGTGCAAGATCCTCCCTGGTCTATTCTTTAATTATTTCCGTATTTTACGGTATGATAATAGAGATTTTTCAGCAATATGTATTTCATGACCGTAGCGCCGAATTTATGGATATTGTTGCAAATCTGGCCGGCGCATTAATTGCAACATTTTATTATGCTTTCTTTACCAAAACGGAATAGCAGTAGCTTTTTCTTTTTGTTGGCATACAGCGTAAAGTAAATAACCGCTTTAATTCCATATAAACATGGACTTGATAACATATACTTAGAGTTTGTCCATAAACTATGAATGCTTGCTTAAGTATGAAATTCCAAACCCTTATTAATAAAAGAAATATTGATATTTTATACCGATAGCTATCGGTATTGTTTTTTGGTGCTTATTTCAATAAAATGCTGACTTTATGGACAGACACTACTTAGTCTTTGCAAAAAAACTCTGAAGTAATATGTATTGGTATTTCAAAAACATAATCTGATATACAATGAGTTATGCCTCTTTCTAATTGCCTTGTAATTTTTTAGGCTAAGGCTTAGGCTAAGGCTAAGGTTTTTTATTTATCAAATATAAAGTTTAATCAT
>DAOVQI010000242.1 GCA_030628785.1 Bacteroidota bacterium | reverse complement strand
CCCGGTATATTCATAAAATTTGGCAGACCGGCACCGCTACCAACGAAAAAAGCAGTATAACCTTCTTTTCTGAGGTCATCTATAGTAGCTGTCTTCCCGACAACAAAATTTGTAACGAACTTCACCCCCATTTTCCTGAGGATATCAATTTCGACATCAACAATTTCATTCGGCAACCGGAATTCAGGGATTCCGTATTTAAGGACACCACCAATTTCATGCAAAGCCTCAAAAACGGTAACATCATATCCCATCTTAATCATATCTCCTGCAAAGGCTAATCCTGATGGTCCGGAACCTATGGAAGCAACCTTAATACCATTTCTTGAGGAAATTTTGGGAACAGATATCTGTCCGCTATTTCTTTCATAGTCAGCAGCAAAACGTTCCAGGTTACCAATTGCCACCGGAGGCTTCTTGAGTTTTTGAGCATAAAAACAAGTCTGCTCACACTGAACCTCCTGTGGACACACCCGGCCACATACAGCAGGTAAAGCATTGGTTTCCTTCAGTACTTTTGCAGCATCGAGGAATTCACCGGCTTCAATTTTTTTAAGGAATTTGGGAATATTAATTCCAACAGGGCAACCTTCAATGCAGGTTGGATTTGGGCAATCAATACACCGTTGAGCCTCATGTACAGCTTGTTCCTCTGATAAACCCTTGTTTACTTCTATGTAACTCTTGTTTCTTATATCAGGATCTTCTTCAGGCATATCCAGCCTTTCCAGGTTGGTCCTTTCTTTGACTTTTAACTTATTACGAAGTTCAACTCTCCATTCCTGATCTCTTTCCTTTTTAAGATAAACAAGTAAACTTTCCATCACTTATGCTTTTCTGTATTTACCTATATAATTCTCATAAGCTTTCTCTTCCAGGTTTTTATACGCATTTAACCTGCATAACATTTCATCGAAATCTACCTGGTGGGCATCAAATTCAGGTCCGTCAACACAAACAAACCGGGTCTTACCTCCAACAGTAACCCTGCATGCACCGCACATTCCGGTACCATCGACCATTATGGTATTTAAACTTGCCAAAGTGGGTATGTTGTATTTTTTAGTCAGTAGGGCTACAAATTTCATCATTATTGCTGGTCCGACCGTAACGGCAATATCGATTTTTTCTCTTTTGATAATATCCTCCATCCCATTGGTAACTAGTCCTTTCTTTCCATATGAACCATCATCTGTCATGATCACCACTTCATCCGAAAAATTCCGGATCTGTTCTTCGAGAATGATCAACTCCTTCGTCCTTGCTGCCAGGACCGTAATCACCTTATTTCCTGCTTTTTTAAACGCTTCAACAATGGGCAGCAAGGGGGCAACACCAACTCCGCCACCGGAAGCAAGAACCGTTCCGACTTTTTTAACATGGGTTGGGTTTCCAAGAGGACCTACAACGTCAGTAATATATTCATCAACCTCCAGGTTTGCTAATTTTATAGAAGAGACACCAACCTTTTGAATAATAATTGTTATTGTTCCCTTTTCAACATCGGCTCCAACAATTGTTAACGGGATACGTTCTCCCTTTTTACCCAACCGGAGAATAATAAAATGCCCTGCCTTACGGCTTTTGGCTATTGCCGGGGCTTCTATTACTAACTTAACAACTAAGTCAGATAAATATTCCTTTTCAACAACTTTATTCATTTGATCACAGAAAGTATAAAAAAAAATAAAAGTAGTACTTTACACGAATGTGTTTAAAAATTCAGGCATGTTTTATAACTTATTTAGTAAGCTTATGGCATGATACGGAAGTAAAGAAGAGGCTGTTTCATCAGTTAAGTTTTAGTATTGTTTTTATGCTTTTGCAGCGCAATTTACGACCTTTTCAACCCCATCCTGGATTCTGTTTCATAATTTCAGAAGTGTCAGCTTTAGTCAATTATAACCAAAAAAGTTTTATACTTTTGAATTCATTTTTCGTGCTTTCTTAATTTCAAACTGTTTGAAAATTTAAGATTTAAAATATTGGAATTTTTTTGAGATTTGGGATTTTGTCAAACATATGAATATGAATAGATACAGATCCATCATCCTGATAATCACTATCAGTATATTTAGTTTTCCACATTGGGCTCAGGAAAACGACCTATTTGAAAAAATTTCTACAGAGATAACTGACCATCTAAAATACTATGAAGTTTTATACAAACACCTCCATCAAAATCCGGAACTATCCTTCATGGAATTTAAAACATCAAAGAGAATGGCTCAGGAACTTTCAACATTAGGGTTTGAGGTTACTACCAACTTTGGAGGAAATAGTGTTGTGGGTGTTTACAAAAACGGAGAGGGAAATACCCTTCTTCTCAGGACAGATATGGATGCCCTGCCAATTTTGGAAAAAACCGGGCTTATATTTGCCAGCAAAGTCAGAGCAAAAGATAATACAGGTAAAGAATTACCGGTTATGCATGCCTGCGGACATGATGTTCATATGACGGTTTGGGTTGGGGTTGCCAATACCCTGGTAAAGTTGAAGAATTACTGGAAAGGAACACTTATTATGATCGCCCAGCAAGCTGAAGAAAAAAGCGGTGGAGCTAATGCTATGATTGATGCAGGTTTGTTTACTAAGTTTCCTGTTCCTGATTATGGATTGGCATTTCACGTCAATCCATCTCTGGAATCGGGAACCGTTGGATATTGCCCGGGAGCTGCGTTTGCCGGTGTAAACTCAGTGGATATCAAAATTTTTGGAATAGGAGGCCACGCAGCTTATCCACATACCACTATCGACCCGGTGGTACTGGCATCCAGAACAGTTCTTGCCTTACAAACCATTGTCAGCAGGGAAATAAATCCTCTGAAATCAGCCGTGGTTACGGTGGGATCTATTCATGGAGGAACTCAGTATAACATTATACCTGACGAAGTTAAACTCCAGTTAACACTTCGTTTTTACAAAAATGAGGTATACTACCAAACAGTAGAATCCATCAAACGTATCACTAGAGGTATAGCTGTTTCAGCAGGATTACCGGAAGAGAAATATCCTGAAATTTTTTTCCCTGATCAATTTACTCCACCAGTATATAACGATCCTGCCCTAACAAACAGGGTAGCAGACATATTTAGGGAAAGTCTTGGAGAAAGAAATGTTATTATGGTTGAACCAACTATGGCTGGAGAAGATTTTGGAAATTATGGAAGGACTGCGGAAAAAGTACCTGTATTTATGTTCTGGGTCGGAGCAGTAAGTCACGAAGATTTTGCAATCAACAAAAAAAATGGTATTGATCTCCCGCCATTGCATTCACCCAAATTTGCCCCTGATTATTTAAAAACCATAAAAACTGGTATAAAAGCAATGAGTTCAGCGGCTATCCGTCTGTTAGCACATTAACAATTTAACACAAACACTTAAACACCTTAACACTTTAACAATTTAGAAATTATTAAACTCATTAAATGATGAAAAAAGTTATAGGTTATGTCCTTGTTATCTTCCTATTTTCAGGGATCCTTATTGCCCAGGATCGCCTGACCGGAAGGGATTTTGCAACCCGGTCGGAAGTAATTGCACAACACGGGATGGCTTGCACAAGTCAGCCTTTGGCCACCCAGGTCGCCCTTGATATTTTAAAGAAAGGAGGAAATGCGGTGGATGCTGCCATTGCTGCAAACGCAGTATTAGGGCTGGTTGAACCCACAGGAAGCGGCATAGGGGGTGACCTTTTTGCTATCATATGGGATGGGAAAACCAAGAAACTCTATGGTTTGAATGCCAGTGGCCGCTCACCTAAATCCTTAACTTTAGACTATTTCAAGGAAAAGGGTTATGAAAAAATTCCATCCTACGGACCATTACCTGTTTCTGTTCCAGGATGTGTAGATGGTTGGTTTGAAATGTTTAAAAAATTCGGCAGCCTGCCAATGAGTGAGATCCTGCAGCCGGCTATCAATTATGCACGAAACGGTTTCCCGGTAACAGAGCTCATTGCTTCGTACTGGCGAGGTGGAGCCAGGTCACTGTCCAGATACCCAAACATTGCGGAAATATATATGCCAAATGGCAGCCCTCCACAAAAAGGAGAGATTTTTAAGAATCCATACCTGGCAAACACGCTTGAAAAAATTGCCAAAGGAGGCAGGAATGTCTTCTATAAAGGAGAAATCGCAAAAACCATTGATGCCTTTATGAGAAAAATGGATGGGTTTCTGTTTTATGAAGATATGGCAAATCATACTTCTGAATGGGTTGATCCCGTCTCAGTAAATTACCGTGGATACGATATCTGGGAACTGCCTCCCAATGGACAGGGAATAGCAGCTCTACAAATACTAAACATCCTGGAAGGATTTGACATGACCTCTATGGGGTTTGGCAGCGCTGAATACATACACCATTTCATTGAGGCAAAAAAACTGGCGTTCGAAGACAGAGCCAAATATTATGCAGATCCTGCCTTTCAGGACATCCCTGTTGAGAAGCTGATTTCGGAAGAATATGCCTCCAAAAGAAGAGAATTAATTAATCCAAACAGGGCAGCAAGAAGGATTGATGCTGGTGAGATGGAACATGGAAACACAATTTTTTTGACCGTTGCTGACAGTGAAGGGACTATGGTTTCTTTAATCCAGAGTAATTATCGCGGAATGGGTTCAGGTATGGCGCCTGATGGATTAGGTTTCATCCTGCAGGATCGCGGGGAATTGTTTTCGCTGAAGGAAGGTCATTTCAATTGTTATGCCCCGGGAAAAAGGCCCTTTCACACCATTATACCCGGCTTCATTACAAAAGATGGTAAGCCATGGATTAGTTTTGGTGTTATGGGCGGATCTATGCAACCACAGGGGCATGCCCAGGTCGTTATTAACCTGGTTGATTTTGGCATGAACCTGCAGGAAGCCGGAGATGCACTAAGGATCCGGCATGGAGGCTCTTCCCAACCAACCGGAGGAAAAATAACCGATGGAGGAACTGTTTACCTGGAAAGTGGTATACCTTACGAAACGATCCGTGCTTTATTAAGAAAAGGTCATCGCATTCAATGGACTGTTGGTGGTTACGGAGGCTACCAGGCTATCATGTGGGATGAGAAAAACAAAGTTTACTACGGTGCCTCTGAATCGAGGAAGGATGGACAGGCTGCAGGGTACTGATAGTGTTGGTGGTTGAGGTTAAGGGTGACTGCCCGCCCGACTGGACGACTCCAGTCGTTCGGGCGGGGGAGATGGGGAGAACGATGAAAGATGAACGATTAAAGGTAGAGGGAGCGAAAGAGCGAAAGAGCGACTGGGTGATTATGTGACTTGGAGACTGGGAGAGACCTGCCAGGGTCTGGCTGACCTGGCAGGGTCTGTGTTAAGGAATGGAGGTTGAGGTTGAGGTTGAGAAGAAGATGGGGAGACTGGGTGACTGGGTACTAGGTACCGGGTACTGGGTCGCCAGAGCAATTACCCCGGAGGGGTAACATTATTGTAGAAAATAAAGCAAACAAAGAAAACGTGCCGGAACTGCTAGTTTTGATTAGTGTTACAGACGTTTCGTCCGGCGCAAGTATTCGGCACCAAATTCAGGAAGCTAAGCGCTG
>DAOVQI010000046.1 GCA_030628785.1 Bacteroidota bacterium | reverse complement strand
CTACGCTAAAGCTTCAGCGACAGCGTGCTGAGGCTAAGGCTAAGGTTTTTATGTCTTCATTTTGAACTTGTTCCTTTACCTTTGTGTTTATTTTTTTAGTTTAAAACATAACTCTTCTGCTATTTTGAACTAATTATGGTTTTATTGAAGGTTTACAATTGATATCTATCATAAAAAATTGTCATAGTACATCTTAGCTACTTTCTAATTTTATTTGTTGCAAGGGGATTGTTTCATCTGCCTTTATTGCTATTTTTTTAGACATCATATTAATTATATGCAAAACAAACAAAAACGAAAATCATCTATTACCTCTTTGTACCATTGATTTAATTCTTTTTTATTTCCTTTTTTTCCTCAGCACGCTGTCGCTGAAGCTTTAGCGTAGGCGCCCTTAGCCTCAGCCTCAGCCTTATTCCACAATCATTCAAATTTAGCAGTTTCATTTGAATAGTATTAACCTTTTTAATTACTTTGCGAAGCTATGTTCTTAATAATTTCCTCTAATGAAAAAGGTGTTCCGTCATATTTTAAAATATGCCTGTCAAATTCTATTCCGGTACAGGTTTTAATCAGATTGCCGAATTGAGAAGTAGCATTATTTTCAATAATTATCCGGTTTTTTGCTTTTGATAAAATATCTTTTGTATTTTTCGGTAAAGGGTAAACTTGTTTAAAGTAAGCAAAAGCAATATCGTTATTGTTTAGCTCTTCGATTGCCTCTTTGATCACTCCATAGGTTGACCCCCATCCTACAATTAATGTTTTGTAATTTTTTGAACCTACAATTTCCGCATCTATTGATTCTTTTGATATAAGTTCTGATTTTTTAAATCTTTTATCCACCATTTTTTTTCTGGTATCAAAATCCTCAGTAATAAATCCTTCTTCGTCATGTTCGTGGCTGTCAAACCTCACAAATCCTTCACCATGGAATGGAACTCCTCTTTGGGATATTCCATCTTCAGTATATCTGTACCTTTTATAATTTTTATCCGTTTTGGTAATATAATTTTGTATTTTGAAGTCTGAGAAATCAATTTTTTCGATACATTGATACGAGTCGATAAAAAACTGGTCAGTTAAAATTATTACAGGCACTTGATATTTATCAGCCAGATTAAATGCCTTTTGAGATAAATGGATACCATCTTTGAAATTACCCGGGGCAAAAATAATTCTTGGGAATTCACCATGGCCTGCATATAAAGCTAAGTTCAAATCGCCTTGCTCTGTTCTTGTAGGAAGTCCTGTAGCCGGTCCTGGCCGTTGGGCAAGGTGAATTACAACGGGTACTTCAGCAATGCCTGAAAGGCTTAGACCTTCTCCCATAAGTGCAAATCCTCCTCCTGAAGTAGTGGTCATTGCCCGCGCTCCGGCATACCATGCACCTTGTACCATATTAATAGCACTTATCTCATCCTCTGCCTGTTCAACAACAACTCCAAATTCTTCAGAATGTTTTGCCAAAAATTGTATTACACCTGTTGAGGGAGACATTGGGTAAGCAGTGATAAAGTTACATCCTCCTGCAAGTGCGCCTATTCCAATGGATTCGGTCCCACTTATTACAATTTTATTTTTTATTTTTTCGTCCTTGTTTAATTGGACTCCTAATTGAAGCTCCTTTCCTTTTTCATAACCCTTAGATACTGCTTTAATGTTATTATCAATAATATCTTTTCCTTTAGTTGAGAAATGTTTTTTAATAGATGTCTTAAGCAAACCCGGATTAATGTTAAATATACCTGCTAATAACCCAAAAGTTAAGACATTTGAATATATCAGACCTCCAACTTCTTTGGCTAATGAACTTATAGCTACTTCCTTTATTTTATATTGTCCGTTCTTATATTTTTCCTCAATAAAATCGTCTTCTCCAATTATTATGGTATTTTTTGATATCCGGTTATCTATTCTTTTCAAACTATCCTTACTAAATACAATTAATATATCTATTTTATCAACAAAAGCCTGAATGTTTTTATTTGACACTCTGATTTCAGTAGTATTATTACCACCTCTTACCCGCGACATAAATTCACTGGTGGAAAATACATTATAACCCAAATTTTTCAGAGCCTTTATAATTAGTAACTCAACAGTTCGGATTCCTTGTCCGGCTTCACCTGATAAAACAATTGAAATATCTTTTTTCATAACTAAAAACTTTCAAGCATTAAAATATCCCAGGCAATTGTTACTGAATTAATTTATTTGAATATCTCTCCTGTCTCCTTATACCATAGGACAAAGTCAAGATATTCCAGCGGAATGTTTATTTCTGTCGCAAATTTCTTCATCTTCTGTTCAATTGATAAATAATCATTTACAGTAATATTTTCAGGGATTTTATTAATTATATTGAGCAGTTTCAGATTTTTTAATATATGCCTGTCTAATATTGCCACATTTTCCACAAAGCCGATATTTCGTAAAAAATGACTTGCTTCTTTATAACCCATGCCTTTGATATTTCTTACCAGCCAATTTCTTTTTTCATAAACATTAACTACATCATTCAATATTTGTCGAATATTATAATTGCCGTTTCTTTTAATTTTCTCCCGGGCAAGAACCAAGTATTCAGCCTTTTTATTTTTGAATCTTACGATATTTAATTCTTCGGCAATTTTTTCACATGTACCTGTAAACAAAACCTCCGAATTGGCAAGAATTTCTATTGCGTTCCACGCGTTTTTTGCTTTTGACTGCGGAGTAAGTAAGCAAAAAGCTAATTCTATAAATAATTCCTTATCATTAGCTTTCTTCCATGTTTCTTTAAATTCAATTATTCTTTTAGTGGCAATTGGCAATATTTCCTGATATATCTTTTCCAATTCAGTTTTCATTACCACGGGATAATCCAGGCAAATAGGATATATTTAATTTTAATCTTCCGGTTCAAATTCATCTTTACCAGCTCCGCAAACAGGACATACCCAATCATCGGGAAGATCTTCAAAAGCCGTTCCCGGCTGTATTCCACTATCCGGATCCCCTTCTTCGGGATCGTAGATATAACCGCATGGTTGACATACATACTTTTTCATTTTTTTAAATTTTTTAAATAGTTAGTTGCTATTCTTCCAGTTTCCATGTAAATTACAATATTCTCTTGCTGTAACTTTTGCAGCATTAGTCATAAAAATTGCCTCAGGCTTTTCACCTGGGTTTAAGAATTTTGCATAAACCTCATTTTCCGTAAGTAACTGAATCCACTCAATATAATGGTCTTCAGTCATTGGATGTTCAACTTCTCCAATAGTGATTTTGTACCCGCCTTCAATCTTTTCTATAACGGGCACATGTTTTTCTGTAGCAGCATCTGTGGTATTTTCTACTAAAAGTTTCATTTTCTGGTTACAGCATACTAATGCCGTAGCGCCTGTATGTAAAATTTCAACAATATTGCCGCATATTTCACATTTATATAATTCACTTCTTTTTGTCATGCTTCATTCCTCCTTTTAATTTAAATTAAGTTAATATTAATAATTAGATTTTACATTTATCACAAATACCTTTTAGCCTTCAATACTCGAAGTGCCAAGTTCATCGAACCGTTTTAAAAATTTCCGTAATTTTTCAACCATAATCCGTATTCCCCCGGTTTCATTCGATTCAACATTAATTGGGATTACCGGATCATGCAGTGACAGCCGTAACAGGAACCATCCATTCCCATGATCCTTTCCACACGAGACCCGTATTCCCTCATAATTATCCGGTACAATTTTCCAACCTGCTTGTGTTTTTGCAAATTTTTCCAATTCCGCGATTACTTTTTCACCATATGACTTAAAATCAGGAGTTTTAATTTTTAGTCTGAATTCATTTTCTTCTTTAGGACCAGGCAGATTTTTTATCAGGTCCGACAGTGTGCCTTTCTTTTTGTTCCGGAGTTTTGCAAGCTTTATGAGAATTTGGGCAACCAGGAAAGCACCATCATCCAGAAAGTGATTTTCTTTTATTGCTGCATGTCCTGATGTTTCTATCGCGAGGTGTGTTTCTTTCCCGTCCCGGTTTAAACGAATAGCCTCGTTGATCACGTTCCTGTATCCCCGTTTGAATCGGTGATGAAAACCACCTAGTTTTTCCTGGATAAAAAAGGTTAACCCGTCTGATGTAATCGAATCAGTCACGATCCATGTGTGTGGATGTTTTTCAAGTATTATGCTGGAAATTAAAGCGATAAGGCGATTACGGTTTATAGCCTGACCGGTTTTATCAACAATTGCAGCCCGGTCGACATCGGTGTCAAAGATGATACCCAAATCGGCTTTGTGTTCCTTTACCGCTTGTTGGATTGATACCATTGCACGTGGATCCTCCGGGTTGGGGATATGGTTTGGGAAAAAACCATCAGGTTCCAGGAACTGACTTCCTTTTGTATCAGCGCCTAAAGGTTGTAAAACTTTATCTGCAAAAAATCCTCCGGCACCATTTCCTGCATCCAAAACAATTTTATACTCTTTTAACGGATTTATCGAGCCTGCCTCATTCCTGATAGTGTTTACCAGTTGATTCGCATAGACTGACATAAAATCAATTTGATGAGTCAATCCTTTTTTTGCCGAACAAGAGAATTCTCCTTTTTCAGCCAGGGTTAAAAGTTCCGTAATATCTTCCTTTTCAACACTCCCTTGCTTTGTGAAAAATTTCATACCATTCCGGTTAAATGGCATATGGCTGGCAGTAAGCATTATAGCAGCATCAAAATTAAACCCTTCTGTTTTTGTACTCATGTACATGGCCGGTGTAGAAGCCAAACCTGTGTTATAAACGTAACAACCGCTTTTAATTAGGCCGGAGATCACTGCTTCTGAAAGTTCCGGACCTGATAAACGAGAGTCCATACCCATGGATACTTTAATGTTTTCAGGTTTTTTCTTTAGTTTGCCTGACAACCATTTTGAAAAAGCTAAACCAAGGATAGTGGCGACTTCCGGCGTTAAATTAACTTCCTGCCCTTCCATTCCTTCGATGGCTATCCCGCGGATATCAGGACCGTTTTGCAATGCTTTCCAGTTCATGGTTGCGTTATGAATTACCCATGTTATTTCGTGTGATTATTTTTGCCTGACCGGGCTTCCGTACGTGACTTCTTTCCAAGGTAGCCACCATGATGACGCTTTGCATAATCTTCAGTTGTAAATTGGATCTTGTTCATCATTAAAACAACCAGAACATCACCGATTACAGTCATTGTTGTGGTTGAAGTAGTTGGAGTGAGTCCGAAAGGGCATACTTCTTTCGGATTGCCTGTATGCAATATAGCATCTGCCATACGAGACAATGGACTATCCGGATTACCGGTGATCACAATGATGGGAATATCTTTATATAACCTTCTGGCAAGCTCTACCAGTTCCAGTATTTCCCTTGTTTTTCCTGAATTTGAGATCAAAAGCAGAATGTCATTTTTCTGAATGACACCAAGATCTCCATGTTGTGCATCACTTGGATGAAGAAATAGTGCCGGTGTTCCGGTCGAACTGAAAGTGGTAGCAATATTAATTGCGATCTGTCCAGCCTTCCCCATACCACTTGCAATTAGTTTACCCTGCTTTTGGTGTACCTTTTGCAGAATAAGTTCAATACATTTTTCAAAATGATTATTAACAGGTATATTTTTTATAGCATTTGATTCAGCTATTAATATGTCTTGAATTTGTTTTTTCATTTTAGCGAAGTAAAAATAGTGAGAAATTTTTCTAAACAGGATTATGCCTCCAAATATATCAAAAATCGAGTTTAAAAGAAATAATTTGGTTTTTGTAAGAAAATTTTATCCGGTTTTTATATCTTAGCCTGGTTCTTCGGAGAGATTGATTTTCTCTGTGTTACTCTTGCCATAGACATTCTCCCGAAGGGATTCCTTTGGAGCTTTAGAAGTGTATTCTCCGTGTAATTCTGTGAAACAACTAATTAGAGTTTGTCCATAAACTAAAAAAGCTTGCTTAAGTATGAAATTCCAAACCACAAATAATAAAAAACAAATAAATTTCAAGTTCCAAATTCTGCCAAAGGCATGCCTTCGGCAAAAACTCCAAACCCTTCTTAATAAAAGAAATATTGATATTTTAGTCATTATGATTTGCGATTTGCCTGCCCCGTGAAATAAATCGAAGATTTAATGCGAAGCATTATTTCACGGGGTAAATATTTTGTAATTTGTTTTTTGGTGCTTATTGGCAAGCTATTTGACTTTATTGACGGATACTACTTAACTGTATTCAGGAAATAACTGTAATATATCTTCCCTGTTTGCCTTACAGATCCCTCTGTCGGTTATTAAACCGGTTATCAATCTTGCAGGTGTCACATCAAAACCAAAATTTGCAATATTCGTATTTTCAGGACAGATTCTTACCTTTTTAATTTTATTCTCACAGAAGCCCTCAACAAATATTACTTCTTCAGCATCTCTTTGTTCGATTTGAATTTGATCAAGGTTGTTCTGCAATTCCCAGTCGATTGAGGAAGCCGGTAAAGCAACATAAAACGGTATCTTATTGTCTTTTGCTGAAAGGGCTTTCAGGTATGTCCCGATTTTGTTTGCAACATTACCTGTAATGGAAGTTCTGTCACTTCCAACAATTACAAGGTCTACAAGTCCCTGTTGCATTAAATGCCCGCCTGTATTATCCGTTATCAGGGTAAAAGGAACGCCGTGATGACCTAATTCCCAAGTGGTAAGTCTTGCTCCCTGGTTCCTTGGCCGGGTCTCATCCACCCAAACATGTACCTTAATCCCTTTGTCAAAAGCAAAATAAATTGGAGCCATAGCTGTTCCATAGTCAATGCATGCCAGCCATCCGGCATTACAATGTGTAAGGATGTTTACTGTTTGATGCGATTTCTTTTCACAGATCTTTTCGATCAATGTTATTCCATGAAGTCCGATTTGCCGGCAATATTCCTTTTCTTCCCGTAATATTCTTTTTGCTGTTTCCAGGGCAACCCGGACTTTTTCATTCCAGGAATGAGCCTTCTTAAGAGCATTCATCTGCCGGGCAACAGCGTAATTCAGATTTACTGCAGTAGGACGCGCCGATCCCAGCATTTTAGCCACTTCCAGGATATATTTATCATTCGATTTTGAGTTATCTGAATTTAATAAGGCCAGGTAAATTCCAAATGCAGCCGTTACTCCAATTAAAGGTGCTCCTCTCACGACCATGTTTTGAATGGCAAAATAAACATCATCCACCGTTTTCAGGTCAACGATTTTAAATTCGAAGGGTAATAATCGCTGGTCGATGGTCTGAATGATTTTGGGGTTTTCTTCTTTAACCCAAATGGTTTGGTAATGTTTGTTATTTATTTTCACAGAAATACTATTTTAACGGTTTTAATGGAACACTGATGACGCGGATATTACAGATAATCACGAATGTTAAAAACAAAAACCGGTTGTATCCCTGCCCGGCAGGCATGTCATTTGTGTTCTATTCGATAATAGATGGCAACTTTGGTAAATTATGCTAATTTTATTGGTTCACCAGGTATATCAAATTAACTTAATAGATATTATTGTTTATTACTAACTCACGCAAATTTAACAAATAATCAAAACCCAATGAGTGTTATTAAAAACCGAATAAGAAATATCATTTTTGATCTTGGGGGAGTGCTTCTGGATGTTGATGTTCAACAAACGCTGGATGCTTTTAACGATCTTGGTCTGAATGGCAAAATAATAATGGAGATTTATCACCGGCCTGTAAATTTTTTTTATGAATTTGAGAAAGGACGGATTACTGCCAAAGAATTCAGGGATTCACTCAGAAAGCTTACAAACCGGAATATTTCAGATGAAGAAATCGACGTTGCCTGGAATGCCATGATCCTTGGTTTTCCAGAAGAAAAAATTAAATTGCTTATTCATACAAAAGAGAAATACAAGATCATCCTATTAAGTAATACCAATGAACTTCATTTGCCATATTATTCAAACCGGTTAACTGAACAATTCCCTGGTACGAATCTCGATGATTTGTTTGAAACTACCTATTATTCGCATCTGGTTAAGGAGCGAAAACCTGATCCTGAAATCTATAAATACGTATTAGAAGACAGCCAGTTAAATCCAGAAGAGACCTTGTTTATCGATGATATGTTGCCGAACATCGAAATGGCTCAAACATTTGGAATTGTTACCTATCACTTTAACAAATCTGATTCTCTTGATCAGGTTTTAGCCAGGTTTAATTTATTGCAATAATAATGGAGTGAAGGGATTTTGGATTCTGGATACCTGAGTCATTCGGTTGTCATTCAGTAGTCATTCAATTGTTTACCCTGTGAAATTGCTTGCCCTGTGTAATCCACGAAGTGGTGCAACGCAATTACACAGGGCGGGCAATATTTCATGGGGTCAATCATGGTCATTAAGTAGTAATTAGGTGGTAATTATGTAGTTATTAGCTCGTCCCGATAATATACCTGCTGTGAATGCATTGAAGTCAGAAATCGGGACTCGCGTTATTAGGTGGTAATTGGAGACTGGTAACTGGATTCTGGTTGCTGCGTACTGGGCCTGCCCCGTGAAATTTGAGGTACGAAAACATTTCACTGGGGTGCTGGGTTTGGAAGTATGAAGGATGAATGAAGAAGCAAAGGGCGGAGAGCAGGGTGCTATGAACGAGATTGTAGAACGACTCTCCGAGTCGTTATGAACTTGTTATTCATATGAAAGATGAGGCTAAGAATGAGGGAAGGTATTGTTAAACGTGGGTTGATGTGGAAATACATTCAGCTTTTTTTATTTGAGATAAGAATGGACTTTTTATTATTCCGGTACATGGAACGATTCCTCAATGATGAACAATTGTAGTTGTACCGGTATTGTTCTCTGTCATCTTCACCCCAGGCTCCGCCTGGGGCTATTATAGTTCGACCCTTTCAGGGTCATGGTGATTTAAGTAATCAATTGCAATTTCAGCAAGGATGGTATTAAACTAAAACTGTTTGGAGATTGTGTTCCTTATTTGTCAGGCTTTTTAATCATGTTGCGTCTTTTAGAAAGCTCCCTTATTCAACCAAAGGTATTCCCGGAAGAGAAGGGAGCTTTACCTTAATTTCAGGGACAAGGGATTCTGGAAGGTTGCCTGATTTGAAGACCTTACCTTTTTTAATCACTCGTAACCCGAACTGGAGTCGGGTTACGAGTTGCATCCCTGTAAATTCTTTTTTAGGGTTTAATCATCAAAGGTTATGGAATAGTCTCCGTTATATGAATCTCCGAGTAGTCCACCCAATTTAACATAATACTGAAGATCATATAGCTCGGTATTGTTGATAACAGTCCTCACAACATCGCCTTCCCCACCTGTAATGGTTTCAATAGAATCTTTGTTTTCGTCAAAAACCTCCATATTTAATTCCATATCAGATCCCGTAGGTGTTACAGTAACATTTACCGTACAATTGCCATTTACCGTGATTTTATAAAATTCAAAATCGCCATACGTATTATTCGCATCTGCATCTGCAACAATAGTCCCTGTGAAGTTCGCAGGAATGGATGTAATTATTCGAACTTTACTATCACTAAAATCATCATCCGGTTCATTGTCGTCATTGGCATTCTGGTCAGTTACCTTCAGTGAATAATGCCCTTCCTTATCACCTGATTTCTCAGATAATTCGATATAATACGAGCCGTCTCTTGTAGAAAGGCGAATGTTCAGGCCTGTACCGGCATTTCCGGTAAAAGACGATCCTAGTTGATTCCCCTGATCATCATACAGAGAAAACACAATTTCCATATCACTCGAGTTATTGGTAATTTCAATCAGGGCAATGTCTATAATACCCGAATTATCAATAGTAAAATAGTACCAGTCATGATCCCCTTTGGCTAATGAAGCACTGATCTGAGAGCCTAAAGTAAGATCGGTGGCTTCCGATTTGCTGTTGTTGGATTCATATTCGTCCTTAAAAGGATCATCTTTTTCACACGCGTTCAGGAACAGGATTAATGCTGAAAGACATAGAATAAGAGTTTTTTTAATTGATTTCATATTTTTTTTTGTTTTTTAAGATTCTAAAATAAAGATAAAATTAAACTAAATTAATTTAAAAGTCAAAGAATAAATAAAGTACGACTTCAAAATATACATCCGTCGGACCGACTGAAGCGGTCGGACGGGCTCCCAGCACCTGTCGGACAGATTGGGGCCGGATGGTTCTCCAAACATCCGTCAGACCAACTGGAGTGGTCGGACGGGCTCCCGACATTAAAAAAATCAAACCACCCCGTCCCGCCACTTTGCTACGCCGAAGCTTCGCGCATCGTCATCGGCAAGACCTTGGCGACCGATGGAAGGCGCAGTTGGCGGGACACCCCTCCTTATCCAAGGAGGGGAATTTATTGATTATCTATAAAAATTCTTTTCCTTCTTGAGAGGAAGGTGTTGACTTTTTGGACAGCCCTGTTTCTTCTCACTTATTTTACGGATCAACCCAATCCTTGTTTATTTTTATCAGCCTAATTAGTTCATCTACAGCATTTCGCGAAGGGATGTTTCTTTTAATTATTTCCTGTTTCCGGTATAATGTTATTTTTCCCTTTCCCGATCCGACATATCCATAATCAGCATCAGCCATTTCTCCTGGCCCGTTAACGATACATCCCATGATCCCAATTTTTAATCCGTTCAGATGATAAGTTGCATCCCTGATTTTCGCTGTTGTTTCCAGCAGGTCAAATAGAGTTCGTCCGCATGAGGGGCATGATATGTACTCAACTTTGGTTGTTCTGACCCGGCTTGCCTGCAATATGCCAAAGCCGGTTGAAATTATTTCCTGGCAGGTTATCGGACCCTTATTCCTGATCCAGACTCCATCACCAAGTCCATCCAGCAGTAAAGCACCAAGGTCAGAAGCACTCTTAAGCTGTAAATCTTCAGGATCTTTTTCCTTGTAATCCCGTTGAATAATAACCGGAATGTGGTTTAAATTATCCATTAACCGGCAGATCAGTGCTCTTTGCTCGGCCATACCATTTTGGTTTTGAGTCTGAAGGACTAAAACCACGTTATTATCCTTTTTGAGGATATCAATCATCTCATCGTTAAGTGAGGGGTAATCAATTTTTAAAAATTTCAATTGTTCGGAACGTATGTCACTTCTAATGTATTCAGATAAAGAAAAAAGAGGGAACAGGTTGGTTTTTTGATTATGGTAACTTCTCCAGGCATCGAAATCCAAAATTATTCCCAAACTACCCGGAACTATCAAACCCGATTTCAGATTGCCAAGATAAATGTAATCAGTTGCCTGATCGGAAATTTTCCAATTACATTCCTGCAGGTTGTATTGATACCCAAGATCTGAAAGTAAAGAACCGGAAATGAATTTTTCCTCACTTAAATCAGCAACGACAACAGGTACATTTTCCCCACCAATATTTCGAACCGGGTTTGTTTTTCGCCTCTTATACCGAAACGGATTAACCAATATTCCGGGAACTTCTTTGATTTCCGGATGATCGCTACGACCGGAAAAATAACCAATCAGTTTTTTTGCTACCGGAATTTCGAATTCCGGTTCTTCCGTCAGTGAAACTCTAATTGTATCGCCGATACCATCAGCCAGCAGGCTGCCAATGCCCACAGCTGATTTTATCCTTCCATCCTCTCCGCCACCGGCTTCAGTAACACCCAGATGGATAGGATAAACCAGCCCCTCTTTGAACATCCGGTTAACCAGAAGTCGATATGCCTGAACCATAACAAGAGTATTACTGGACTTCATTGAAAAAACAACATCATGGAAATTTTCATTCATACAAACATGAAGAAATTCCATGGCAGATTCCACCATTCCTTCGGGAGTATTGCCGTGCCGGCTTAATATCCTGTCAGATAAGGAACCATGGTTTACACCAATTCTGATGGCAGTACCATAATCCTTACAAATATTAATCAGGGAAATTAGTCGTTCCCGGATATTATCAATGCCAGCCTTATATTCCTCCTCCGAATATTGCTTGTCTGAAAATGGTTGCCCCCTGTCAACGAAGTTTCCGGGATTTATCCTGACTTTTTCAACAATTCTGGCGGCGATTTCAGCAATATCCGGGTTAAAATGAACATCAGCAATCAGGGGGGTATGGTATCCTTTTTTCCTCAATTCCTTCTTTATATTTACAAGATTTTCTGCTTCTTTTCTTCCCTGAGTTGTCAGTCTTACATAATCAGCTCCGGAATTTATAATCCTTATACATTGTTCTACCGTTGTTTTTGTATCCTGGGTATTGGTATTTGTCATGGATTGAATCCGGATTGGATAAGTACCTCCCAAAGGCACATCTCCAATATTAACAACCCGGGTTTTTAATCTTGAATAGCGAAAAAGATTGTTACAATATTTATGGTTCATCCGTAAATTGTGTAGATTTATGATATTGTTACCAATTATAACATTTGAAACAATTCAGTTTCTTTTCTTCTAAACTCACTGATTAGTTACAAATTTTTTATCATGGAATATTCTGTAAAGATAAAGGTAAAACATGAAGTAATAAAAATCCACATTTTGCGGATGTGATTTTTATATACCCCTCAATGGTATTATATTTACCGAAGGGAAAAGCTACGAACTGTTTTACTGGAATGACAAATGGGTGTCTCTTGGTGTACGGGAAGCTTCAGGAAAGCCATTAATATTTGAGGATGTGCCTTCAGGAGCTATGTACTGGTTAATCAATGTTAAACCTACTAAAGACCG
>DAOVQI010000207.1 GCA_030628785.1 Bacteroidota bacterium | reverse complement strand
TGACTATTTGTCAGTTTTCCGAAAATGGCATATACTTTGAAAAGTGCGGGGATATATAAGAAAGAAATGTTTCAACCTAAAAAATTCAAAAAATGCAAACTGGTAAGATAGGTGTAACAACTGAGAATATTTTTCCCATTATCAAAAAGTTTCTCTATTCAGATCATGAGATATTTCTACGAGAATTGATTTCCAATGCCATTGATGCCAGCCAGAAATTAAAAACCGTTATATCGGCTGGAGATTATAAGGGTGAATTGGGTGATCAAACAATACGGGTTTCCCTTGATGCTAAAAAGAAAACCATTACTGTTTCGGACCGTGGAATTGGAATGACAGCAGAAGAAATAAAGAAATACATCAATCAGATTGCTTTTTCGAGTGCTGAAGATTTTCTTGAAAAATATAAGGACCAGGCCAACGGAATGATCGGGCAATTTGGGTTGGGGTTTTATTCTTCATTCATGGTATCCGACAAGGTGGAAATTATTTCCAGATCATACAGAAAAGGGGCTAAAACAGTGAAATGGACTTGTAGCGGTTCGCCGGAATATACACTTGAAGAAGGTGAAAGAAATGATGTTGGTACTGATGTGATCGTTTATTTTGATAAGGATTCCAAAGAATTCCTGGAAGAATCAAGAATAACGGAGCTATTAAAGAAATATTGTAAGTTTCTTCCTGTTGAAATTGCTTTCGGAAAAGTAAAGGAATGGAAAGATGGAAAGCATGTTGATACTGACAAGGATAATATCATTAACAATACAAAACCTGCCTGGACCAGGAAACCGTCTGAACTGAAGGATGAAGATTATACAAACTTTTATCACGAATTGTATCCTGTTGCCGATGATCCACTCTTTAATATACATTTGAACGTTGATTATCCATTTAATCTCACAGGTATCTTGTATTTCCCGCGAATCAAGAACAATATCGAAATTCAGAAAAACAAAATTCAGCTTTATTGCAACCAGGTTTTTGTTACCGATTCAGTGGAAGGAATTGTTCCTGATTTTTTAACATTATTACATGGGGTACTTGATTCACCCGATATACCCCTTAATGTTTCAAGAAGTTTTTTACAGAGTGATTCAAATGTTAAAAAAATATCAAGCCATATTATGAAAAAGGTTGCTGACCGGTTATCCGAAATCTTCAAAAAAGATCGAAAGGAATTTGAAAAGAAATGGGATGACATTAAATTATTCATAGAATATGGAATGATCACCGAGGAAAAATTTTATGAAAAGGCTTCAAAATTTGCCCTGTTGAAAAACACGGATGGGAAATACTTTACATTTGAGGAATATGAAAAAATAATAAAGGAAAACCAAACCGATAAAAACAAGACGGTTATTTATCTCTATTCGACCCATAAAGAAGAACAATTCAGCTTTATCGAAATTGCCAGGGCCAAAGGATATGATGTTTTATTAATGGAAGGTCAATTGGATACACATTTTATTAACCAGCTGGAGCAGAAATTTAAGGATTCCAGATTTGTAAGAGTTGATTCTGATGTAATCGATAAGCTGATCCAAAAGGAAGAAACCACTGAGTCAAAATTAACCGGTGAACAAAAGGATCTTTTAACTCCTGTTATAAAAAGCCAGATATATAATAGCGATAAATTTATGGTGATATTTGAAAGTCTTAAGGAGGATGATAATCCAATGATCATTACACAATCCGAATTTATGCGTAGAATGAAAGACATGTCTGCGCTTGGTGGTGAAATGGGCTTTTACAGGGATATCCCCGATAATTATAATTTGGTGGTGAATGCCAATCATCCGCTTATTGAGAAAGTTGTAAATGAAATGGAAAAGAAGGTAGGAGAGAAGGTTGAAAAGATCAAAGAAAAGATGAAGCCTCTCGAAGCCGGTAAAGTGGAACTGGAAAAAGCAAGTGCAGGAAAGAAAGACGAGGAGATTAAGCAGGAGGAAAAGGATCGTATAGCTGACCTGAAAGGTGAGATAAAGGAACTGGAAGAAAAAAAGACTAAAATCCTGACGGATTATGGGAAGAAAAACAAATTGGTAAAGCAGATCATTGATCTTGCCTTGCTCTCTAATAATATGCTGAAAGGAGAAGAGTTAAATAAATTTGTGAAGCGGAGTATAGAATTGATGTAATTAAAATACCTGGTTTATTTCACTTTTCAGGAAATCTATAGCCACCTGAGTGGGTGCCTTGTCCATTTCCATCATTGTCTCAAGGATCAGCGTGCTTAATTTCAATGCCGGGTCCTTGGGTTTTACCTTATCGGCTGATGTATTAATAATCTTTGTAATCTGTACCCTGGCATTTTTAGTTACTTCCCATGCCTTAGTGGTAATATAAATCTGTTGTGAATGATTGTGTTCAAATTCTGCTCTGATCGTGCTTAGCATGGCCTGGTGAAGCTGCTGGCATGTCATACCGGGTTTATTAACTCTCATTATCAGTGATTCAAGAGAAATCCGCTCAAGAAGGAGGGTGACTCTTTCATAAGCTTGTAGCCGGATAGGAGTGATGGTTTTCTGATTTTGCAGGATTATTTCCTGATTTCTCCTTTTCTGATCATTTCTGATAAAAGACCTGATAAGCAAATAGGCAGTAAAAAAGACAATCAGGGCAGGCAGTGTGTATTTTAATATCTCCACAATCTCCATGTCTTGGATTTTTATTATGTAATTGTTTAATGACGGTTTGGTAGTATATGTTATACAATATTAATCATTTTGCGTAATTTTCTCATAATTTTTTATGACTTTTGTACTCCTTAATAGAAATACAATGTTATAAGTTATATGTTATTAGTTATATGTTATTAGTTGAGCCTACTCCAAAAAGTAGCTTTTTTGCCACTACCCCGAAAGTTTTCGGGGCTAAAACACAAAATCCCACCAAAGTTATTGGCTGGTATTCATTATTTTGTGAAATTTTGTGCTTTGGTGTTTTTGTGGCATTTTTGAATTTCTTACTTTTCGGAGTGGACTATTAGTTATATGTTAAAAGTTATAAGTTATTTGATTATTTAAAATTTTAGGCATTTCAATTGTTATATGTTAACTGTTATATGTTAGTTGCTTATAACGTATAACTTATAACCTATAACAATTAAACTGACTCTTAAGAACTGAATAGTTACTAACGTTAATTAACGAACCCTATAGAAATAACATAAACATGAGTATCAGCATTATTGGAAAATCTATTGGAGAATCCGCCACGTTAAAGTTAAATGAGATTGCGGCGCTCCTCAGGCAAAAAGGGGAACCGATCATTCATTTGGGTGGTGGTGAACCGAAGACCAGGGTTCCCATTGATGCTATTACAAGCCTTACCGGGCTACTGAATACAGGTGAAGTACGATATACTCCGGTTGATGGAATTCTGGAATTAAAACAAGCTATTATCCGGTACACCGAAGAATTTTACCACCGAAAAGTAGAACCCGAAAATGTAATAGTATCCGGAGGTGTCAAGCAAGCCATTATGGTTGCTCTTCAGGCAATCCTTGATCCACAGGATGAAGTGATTTTTCCTTCTCCCTATTGGGTGAGCTACCCTGATATGATAAAACTTTGTGGTGCCATACCTGTACCGGTCGTACCTGAAGACGGAACCTTTTATCCACGATTTCAGGATATTGAGCAAAATGTAACAACCTACACAAAAGCCATTATCCTTAATAGTCCTAACAATCCCACCGGTGCCCTGTATTCGGAAAAGTTTATTTCCGAGATTGTGCAGTTTTGTGAAAAAGAGGGACTCTATCTCATCCTGGACGATATATACCATCGCCTGGTTTTCGACGGGAAAAAAGCAGTGGTCTGTTATGAACATGCAACGGATCTAAGTGAGAATTCGAAGATCATTGTTGTGAACGGCGTGTCAAAACAGTATGCAATGACCGGTTTCAGGATAGGTTGGGCAGTAGCCAATAAAAAACTGATCAAGGTTATGTCTAATATTCAGGGACACCAAACAGCCGGTCCATCGGTTTTATTACAGAAAGCAGCACTGGGTGCACTTAACGGTGTTCAATCAGGTGTGGAAAGCCTGAGGCTGACACTTGAAAATAATCGCCGTGTATTAATGGACCAACTTAATGCATTTGATGGCATTAAGGCAACCAAACCCGACGGAACATTCTATGTTTTTGCCGATTTTAGTGTCTATGATAAGGATTCGGTTAGATTATCAAAATTACTGCTGGATAAGGTTAGGGTTTTAACCATGCCGGGTAAAGAATTTGGTTTGGACGGTTATCTTCGTCTTTCCACTTGTGGTTCAATAAAAGACATTATCGAAGGGATTGAGCGTATAAAGTGGGCTCTCGATCCTAATTCACCCAATGAATTATATATTGGCGAACGTAAATTAGTTAGGGACTGGTTATGACAAAATATCTTGAATTCAATACGCCTGCTATTAAGCATGCTGAAGAACTGAAATGTGACTTTGGTTTGGAAAATCATGGATTACGTCACATGGATCAGGTTTACTGGAACCTGCCAACTGCTGCTTTATATGAAGAGGCAATATTCAGGGGGGAAGGTAAAATGGTTATGGGAGGCCCTTTCCTGGTAAATACCGGCAAATGGACAGCCCGGGCTGCGAACGACAAATATTTTGTTTATGAACCTGGTACTTCGGATAAGATTGACTGGGGAGAATACAATCGACCCATGAGTCCACAGAAATTTGAAGGAATTCTTACCCGGCTCCAGGCATATTGGCAGGGAGAGGAGCTTTTTGTTCAGGATGTTTATGCCGGTGCAGATCCAAATTACCGACTTCCGGTCCGTGTGATTTCTGAAAAAGCCTGGCAAAGTCATTTTGCAAGAAATATGTTTATTACTATAAACGACCGTGATGAATTGAATCAGTTTATTCCGGGTTTTACACTACTTGTTGCATCTTCGTTTAAGTTGGATCCCAGAGTGGATGGAACGCTTAGTGAAACGGCAATTGTGATAAACTTTGAAAGTCGCCTGGCAATTATTGCCAATTCCAGCTACGCAGGGGAGATAAAGAAAACAGCCTTTACCATAATGAATTATCTGCTTCCTTTGCAGAATATTATGGCTATGCATTGTTCAGCAAATATTGGAAAAGACAATGATGTTGCCTTGTTTTTTGGTTTAAGCGGAACGGGGAAGACTACCTTGTCGGCTGATCCAAAAAGGAAACTGATTGGAGATGATGAGCACGGATGGAGCGAAGAAGGTATTTTTAATTTTGAGGCAGGCTGTTATGCAAAGGTAATACGGCTTTCAGCAGAGCATGAACCGGAGATTTATAATTGTACACGTAAGTTTGGAACAATCCTGGAGAATGTGATATTTGATCCGGCTTCAAGAAAAATAGATCTGGACGATGATCATTTAACGGAAAATACAAGAGCATCATACCCATTGGATTTTATACCCAATGCAGTAAATGAAAAAATGGTCAAGGCTCATCCGAAGAATGTGGTTTTTCTTACGGCTGATGCACAGGGAGTTCTGCCACCGATTGCACGGCTTAATATGAATCAGGCAATTTATCATTTTATAAGCGGATATACTTCGAAAATTGCCGGAACAGAACTCGGACTTGGAATTGAGCCGGAGATTACCTTCAGTGCCTGTTTTGGCGCCCCGTTTATGGTTCATCATCCGTTTTATTATGCTGACCTGCTTAAAAAAAGAGTCGAAAAAGTTGGGGCAAGAGTCTGGCTGGTAAATACCGGATGGGTAGGAGGCAAGTTTGGCGTTGGAAAACGGATCAGTATCCGTCATACCAGGAATATGCTGAATGCTGCTCTTGAAGGCAAACTTGATAACGTGAAGTATCGCAAGGATAAAATTTTCGGATTTGAGGTTCCGTTAACCTGTCCGAATGTGCCTGATGACGTTTTTGAGCCTGCAAACGCTTGGGGTAATAAAGACGAATACTGGATGAAATATGATGCTTTAGCTGCCCGTTATATTGAGAATTTTAAACTCTATTCCGCTGGCGTCCCTCCCGAAGTTAAAAAAGCAGGTCCCGTGAGGATAAAGTAAAGCGACTCTTCGAGTCGTTTTTTTTTAATTATTTTGCGGAACTATGTTCCTCATATTTAAATAACCCTTAACATCTGTGGAAAAATCAGGTACAAAAAAGAAGAGATTTTGGAGAATTGTACTACTCATACTGGTTATTTCTATAATACCTGTAACTATTCGGATATATCAACTTTTCAGTATGGTTTTTTCTCCGAATGTTATCATCTCTGAGAATACGTATTTATTTATTCCAACCGGTTCGAACCTGGAT
>DAOVQI010000014.1 GCA_030628785.1 Bacteroidota bacterium | reverse complement strand
TCAAGCCATAAACATTGAACTTAGCCCCGATGGCTATCAGGGCGATCTCATGATCCGCCATCCCGATAACTATCGGGAGGCGGAGAATAAATTCCGATACAACAACTTATTAATAACGGGGGTTAATTACTCTGATCATCGCTTGTAGTACCTTTGGGTTCAGGTAAAGCAGTTGGAAGATTTGGTACGGCAGTAGGATCTATTGCTCTTTCAATTTGTTCATCAATCTTCGATTTGTTTTCCCCGCTACCCCTGGGGATTGAAGCACTGGCTAATAAACTTAAAGCCAGAAGAGATATAGCTAACGTCCAGGTTGCTTTTTCAAGAAAATCAGCTGTTTTCCTCACACCCATAATTTGGGCTGAAGCCGAAAAGTTAGCTGCCAGTCCCCCTCCTTTTGAATTTTGAACCAATACAATCAGGGTTAATAACACACAAGCTATCAGTATCAATACCGAAAATAAAGTATAAATTCCCATCTTAATGTGATTTATCGTTAATTAATTTCTTTATTCTCTCAATTTGACTCGCAAAGTAACTACTTTTTTCCGGAAATTTCAAGCTCAATTCTTCATATGCAAAAATTGCCTTTGAATAATATCCCTGTCTGATATAGATCTTTGCCAGTGTGTCTGTCATAAACCCCTCGTTTTCAATGCTTTCTTCTGAAATGTCTTCCTGGTCAAGCCATGATTCTTTTTCGGGAACGATTTTGGGATCGGTTTCAATGAATCGGTCAATCAGTTCCGCCTTACTAAGGATTACCGGTTTTTCCGGTTCTTTTCTTTCTTCACCATGCAGGGGCTTTTCCGTACCTATAACCTCAGTATCATCATCTCCCTTCAGTTCCAGGTCTAATAAATCATCTGGTGGGAGTATCCCTGTTTGTAACGAAGTTTCATCCGTTGATCCGGTTTTATCTGAAATTTCGCCCGAAGACTCAGCTTGAATTCCGGCTGAAATGATTTCCTCATCTTCATTCAGCATGATTCTCTCTTCTTGCAGCTCGTTACGCTCCCTAATTGACTTTGCTTGAATATCCGTATTATCTATACTGGTTCTTTCCTTGCTATCCGGGAGATTTTCTTCGGCTCTGCTTATCCGGGATTCGCTGGTTGCCATGGTTTTTTTCAGTCTTTCTTCTTTTTCTTTCTTCACTTTTGAAATCTCCTCCAGGATGGAATCGGCTAAATCTTTTTTCCTTTCTGACGATGTCTTTTTTATAGCATCACCTTCCGGCTTATCTTCTGTACCGGAAACAGAAGTGGCCTTTTTAGCCCTAATCTCCTCAATACGTTTCAAAACCTGATCTGCCAAAGCCTCCTTTGATCTGGTTTTTTGATCCGCGACTGTCTTTTCTTCTTCAATAATTTTAATTGGAATATCAGGTTCCTTTTCATCTTTGGTGATTTCAGGTTTTTCTGAAATATCAGGCTTTTTAACTTCCTTTTCGGGGACCAGGGTTTGGATTTCAGATTTTTCTTTGTCAACTTCAATGGTTTCAGCCTCTGCTAATTCCTCCTTTTGGAGAAGATAATATAGTATTTCCCTGTTTGTAATATGAGCTGCGGAGATTTTTAGTTGATTACTGAATTTTATGTTTTCAAGGTTATATAAATTTTTCAGCAACAGAAGATGAGCAGTTTGAAAATAAGGGAACTCATTAAGCAATTCATGCATCTCAAGAATGCTCTTTCCCCCTAAAATTGCAGGGTGGTTAAGGTAATATATAAATTCTTCCCTGTTCATTTTGTTTTTCTAAAATTTACCAATTAACAAAAGCCCTGTTAAATACATCTTCTGTGATCTGATCTAAGATTTTTTCCACCAGGTCTGCTTCCACAGAACTGAAGTCAATGGAACTTTCAAAGTCTTCATACCGGGAAAAAGTCGCATCGAAATTTCCTTCCGGGTCAATGATGTTGGAGTACTTCACACTTATGCTTATGGTAAACCTTGTTAAAGCAGCTCTTTCCGTACCGGTAATAGCCATAGGTTGAGTTCTGTAATTGGTTATTTCACCTTCAAAATTTACATCTCCAATCCCGTTTATTAACTCAAGACTTGTTTGAGCTTTGAATCTATCCTTAAGAGCATCAGTAAAGTCCTGACTTAAAGTGGGATTGACGACACCTCTTGACCGGTTTGGAAAATATTGAACGGATATGGTTTTTATTTCGGGAGAAACCGAGGCACCCGTGAAGGAATAACTGACCTTGCAACCAGCCAGGCTTGCGAATAAACAACAAGTAAATAATAAGCTTATAAGACTTAATTGATAATCGTTTTTTCCCGTTTTAACCATACTCTCAACAATCATACCCTTAATAGTTTTTTTACTAAATTAGCGTCAGTCTATAAAGTCAAATACCTTACCAGTAAGCACCAAAAAATAAATCACAAAATTCAAATAAATTACAAATAACAATAATCAAAATAACAATACTCTACTGTATAACAAGTGTTTGTGATTTTGAGATTTGAATTTGATTATTATTTGTTATTTATAATTTGAGATTTGGAATTTTATTATTCAAAATTGTTGCAGTTTAAATACAGACTCTAATTAATATCATGTTCCTTAATTTTCCTGTATAGTGTTCTTTCAGAAATACCTAATTCCTCAGCAGCGTATTTTCGTTTTCCATGGTGCTTATCGAGAGCCTTCCTGATTAATTCAATTTCTTTATCCATCAGAGACAAGGATTCTTCCACAATCTCCTCCGTATCCTGTATTTCCGATCTGTCCGGTTGCACTTCAACTGGTTTGGCAGGTTCTTTTACAACCGTCGAATCGATACTTTGATAAAGCTTATGAATAAGCTGGGCATTGCTTTCACTCACATCAACCTGATCCACTCCTTTCTGCAAAACATCAACAACCAGTTTCTTTAAATCGTTCATATCATTTTTCATATCGAACAGAATTTTATATAAGATCTCCCGCTCGGAAGAAAAAGGTTTTTGATTTTCACGCTGAATGATTGCAGGAAGTTTAACTGATTGATAATCTGGCATATAGCTCCTTAATGTTTCGGCACCGATTTCCCTGTTTTTCTCAATTACTGAAATTTGTTCAGTGACATTTTTTAATTGCCGAATATTCCCCGGCCATGAATAGTTTAAAAGAATATGCCTGGCTTCTTCCATCAAGCTGACAGCCGGCATCCGGTATGTTTCTGCAAAATCATATGCAAACTTTCTGAACAACAGGTAAATATCCTCACCACGTTCCCGCAGAGAAGGAATAAATATGGGGACGGTATTCAATCTGTAAAACAGATCTTCCCTGAATTTCCCTTCCTGAGTAGCGTAAGTAACATCAATATTTGTGGCAGCAATAACACGGACATTCGTTTTTTGAACTTTCGAACTGCCAACCCGTATAAACTCTCCTATTTCCAATACTCTTAACAGGCGGACCTGTGTTGCCGATGGCAGTTCCGAGACTTCGTCAAGGAAAATTGTTCCCCCGTTAGCAATCTCGAAATACCCTTTTCGGCTATCCGATGCACCCGTAAAGGCTCCTTTCTCATGTCCGAACAATTCAGAATCAATCGTGCCTTCAGGAATTGCTCCACAATTTATAGCAATATATTGCCCGTGTTTACGAATACCATATTGGTGAATAATTTGTGGAAAGACTTCCTTACCCGTACCGCTTTCCCCTGAAATCAGCACCGAGAGATCAGTAGGTGCAACCTGAACCGCGATATCAATAGCTCTGTCCAGACCAATATAGTTCCCAATAATACCAAATCTTTGTTTTATTTTCTGTATGTCTTTCATTTAAATGCTTATGGATTTAGCCTGAATGCGAAATTAACAATTTAGAAACAGTCTGCCAAAAGAGTACCATGTAAGTTACCTGTTAAGCCTTAGCCCTTGCCCCGTGAAATGCTTGCCATGTGGAATCCAACAAAAGTTGGTGCGAAGCAATTCCACATGGCGAGCAATTTTGCTCGCAAAATTATTTCACGGGGTGAACCTTTGCCTTGACCACTTTGTTCCAAAATTAGAGGATAACTTTAATTTAACTATTCTTTTTAATTACTTTGCGAAGCTATGTTCTTAAGGTATAAAGGAACAAAATATGTAAATTCGTGCTGTTTCTGGTTCTACTAATACCATTTGTATATGAAATTCATTGGAATTATCCCCGCCCGGTATGCTTCAACCCGTTTTCCGGGTAAGCCTCTTGTGGATATTGGCGGAAAACCCATGATCCAAAGGGTTTATGAACAAGCCTCAAAGGCGCTGAATTTAGTTATCGTAGCAACCGATGATGAAAGAATAAAACAGGCGGTTGAAAATTTCAACGGTCGTGTTGTTATGACCTCAAAACATCACAAAACAGGTACAGACCGGTGTGACGAAGCCATACAGATCTTTAGGAAAGATTATTTTGAGAATATCGATGTTGTTATAAACATACAGAGCGATGAGCCTTTTATCCAGCCGGAGCAGTTAAAACAATTAATGGAATGTTTTGATAATCCTTCAACACAAATTGCTACTTTAGTTCAGGAAATTGAAATGAATCAGGATATTTTTGATCCAAATCTACCAAAGGTTGCAATAAATCTTAACCATGAAGCCATATATTTTAGTCGTTCTCCAATTCCATTTATTCAAAATAAACATAATGATCGTTGGGTAATTTCCCATACATTCTTTAAACATATTGGAATCTATGCTTATCGTAGTGACATTTTGCAGGAAATAACAGAACTTCAGCCTTCATCACTCGAGGTAGCCGAATCGTTAGAGCAAAACCGCTGGATCGAAAATGGGTATACCATTAAGGTGAAAGAAACAAATTTTAAAAGTTTTCCGGTTGACACACCTGAAGATTTGGAAAAAATAAAAAAACTCAATTTATTTTGAATACTCACCGGTTGACTCGAAGTCACCCGGCGAGTGGCTAGTACAGGAATCCGAAGAGCCAGAGTGGGATATGGTTTTTATAGCCTGTTTTAATGTATTGCAGCAACAGTGTTGTTTTTCCTACACCACGGCTTCCTTTTATCCCGATCAGCCTGTCAGGTGTATCCAATAATTTGATCTGATCCCTGATGTGTTCTGTCGTAACCGTTTCGATAAGCTTATCCGAGTATTCAAAAATCTCTTTCATGACAAATGGTTTTTTGATAAATCAAAAATAACAAAAAATGATCAGTGTATAAACCGTAAAACAAAATAAATAACTAACAGAAAAACCATTATTTTCTTTTTTTGTTTAGCCGTGCCACGGATTGAAACCGTGGCACGGCTTTTATCTGATTTGCAACACCAGTTAAGAATACTCAAACCACACAATGCGTTTTCATCGAATAATTGAACGCTGATGAAACTACATCATTTCAGTATTACAACGATCTCTTCAGTAATTTCCAGAGCAGTAGTGATGGTGCCCAGATCAGTATATAAATTACCATCCTTGCCCGAATAGTGACTATGGCCTATTGGCTCCATCACATATTTTACTTTCGGCTGATTCAGATCAATTTCAGCGGAATAAACAAGTGCCGGTTGACATGATGTTTGATATTCTTCATCGTCTTTATTTACCCTTTCAAACCGGTTTTAATCCATTTTATTTCGCGACTAAAATCGATAAAAGAGTATTGTAATTGAAGTTTTTCAATTTTATCAAGGATCTTAATAAGAAAATCCTGATGAAGATCACTATCCGGCTCAAATGGTTTATGCCCTATTGCCGAGAGAACCGGATCAATGTTTTTCATTATGCCGGAAGCTTCCTTATCCAGATAGGTCTCGCAAAATCTTTCCCAAATATAATCAATAGCAACAGAATTCAGGTGTATCATATCATCGGAGTAAAATCTGTAATCCCTGAGATCATCCATTATAATTTCATATGCCGGAAAATAACTTATGGATTGGAATTTTTTCAATAATTGATGTACAGATAATAAAAGAATTGCCTTGCTTACCTGGTTCCCTTCGGCACCATCCTTCCAGTGTCGTATAGGACTGACCGTAAAAATGATCTTTAGTTGAGGATTAAAATGCAAAAGCTTAGGGATCAATGTTTCGTACTTCTCCAGAATATCTTCGACTGTTAGTAATTTCCGGTTAAATTTTAAAGCAGAGATTTTATGACAATTGGAAACGGTTTCACCTGATTCTTTCCATTCAAAAACCCAGGCTGTTCCAAAAGTAATGAACAGGAATCCCGCCTTCTGTAAGAATTCTCTTGATTCTGTGATTTTAGCATTAATCCTGGACAGGCATTGTTCAGGGTCTTTATCTGAAAAGCTGGAATGGTGAAAGAAACTTAGCCATTTCCCATTGAAAAAGTACAAATCGTCTTTTGTGAATTCCTTTTTCTCAATTAATAATTCCAGCGACTTACTGACGGAAGAAGGATTATAGATTACCCCAAAAGGGTTAATATCAACCGGAAATTTATAATCATTTAATTTACTGCCGACACTCTCAGTGAAACAGGATCCGATAAACATGGATGGGGTATAATAAGACAACTTGAAGGGTGACGGAGGGATCTTAACGATAGTACGGAATGGTTTCATTATCTAATTTAGTAGCTTTCTTTTGAAATTCGTGTATTTTTTGGCAGAAAATCCCAAATGACAAATCTCAAAATTCAAATAAATCTCAATAAATCAATATTCTCCAAATGAGTCCTTTGGACAATAATAAAAATTAGTTTGAAATTTCAGAATTGTGATTTGGAATTTATTTGATATTTGATACTTGTTTTTTGTTTTTTCTGGTTTATCCATGTTAAGGTTTACTGCAAATTTCAATTGGCATTGTGTCTAACTCTAATACTTAAGCATTCTCCAAATATATCCTGATCCAGTTAATAAGAAACTGAAATACTTTATCTTTTTCAGTTTCGTTATGTAATTCATGATATAGACCTTCCCATATCTTAATGGTGGTAAATTGTTTTGCTTTCCCGGCAAACTCATTACTGGCCAGATGAGAGGTTAATTTATCCGAACTTCCATGCATAAGCAAAAGCGGAATATTTAATTTATCAGCATTTTCAATAGCCCAGAGTCCGCTATCATTTGCTCCAAAAAATAATCTCAACGAAATTTTATCATGAACCAGGGGGTCTTTTTCATATTCACTACTTGTCTCGGGTTTATGAGAGAGATCTTTCGAATTAATATTATTCCTTTGTACCAGTCCGGGTAAAATGTTCTTCATAAACCTGCCTATTATGAGTTGGATTTGAGGCGGTTTAAAAGCAAGCCTCAACCAGGGTGATGTTGCAATAACACATTGTGGCTTCTTACGACCCCTGAGGACATAATTTATAACAATATTCCCGCCAAGGCTATGGCCATATAAAATGGTTGGAGTTTCCGGGAAAATAGCTTCTGATTGTTGTAGCAACAAATCAAGATCATCGAAAAATGAATCAAAAGAAGGAATATCTCCTCTTTTCCCTTCAGACTGGCCATGACCTCTGTGATCAAAACCCAATACAGCATAACCCTCATTAACAAATGCTTCAGCCCATAAATGGTACCGGTTTATGTGTTCTCCCAAACCATGAACCAGGTTGATAACCCCATTGGGAGTAGAGTCCGGTTCCCAGGACTTAGCATAAAGCCTTACATTGTCCCTGGTTGTCCAACGATATTCTGTTTCGTTCATCTTTTTTAAATGTGCTTAATAAAATGTAACTTTGATAGGTTCTGTTGTAAAATGTTGATGGTGTTATAATTTTGTGTTATTTAGTGCTTTAGTGATTTTGTGGCAAAAAAATAATACGCCACTAAAACACCCCAGTACAGTCATTCTTCCTTACGGGGTTTACCCTGTTAAATTATGAAATACAGCGTAGCGTATTTAACAGGGCAGGCAAAAACACAAAATCCCACTAAAAATAATAGTATGTTACAACAAAACCTTTTGAAATAAAGAAAATTATTTTCATAAATGTAGAAAAATGCGGGAAGTAATACAAATCAGTACAGATAAACACAACGGACTTTACGATATTACGGAACAGGTAAGAAGTATTGTAAAAAAAAGTAAAATCCGTGATGGAATTGCAACGGTTTACATCCAGGGAGCAACGGCTGCGATTATGATCCAGGAAAACTGGGACCAATCGGTTCAGACGGATGTTATTAATTTACTCAAAAAGCTAATACCAGCCGGAGTCTGGGAACACGATCGCCAGGATGATAATGCTGACGCCCATCTGAAAGCCGGTATCGTCGGTCCCAGCGAGACCATTCCGATTCTGGACGGGGACCTGGGGCTTTCCACCTGGCAAAATATTTTTGTTTGTGAATTTGATGGGCCACGGAGTAGGAGAAATGTTATTGTAACGCTAATCGGATCAAATTAAAAAATAGATACATAGTATTGGTACAACTTAACAAAATTGATTTAGTTTTTCCAACCCGCCTTTAGCCCTTCGGGCACATTAATTATTTAAACCTAACTAATATTTAAGAACATTCGGCGATTTCATTATTAGAAGAGCTTAAATTTTGCCTAACAACAATATTGTTAATAAAAAGTTAACAATTTTTGTCACAAAATATTGAATATTTATTTTTTTTGACTATTTTTGTCAAAACAATTTCGTTCAAAAATGAGTTTTTTTGGGGGAAAAATAAAGGATTTAAGAAAAGAGAAAGGCGATCCATTAAGAGTTGTTGCTTATTATTTAGGAATTGATCAAGCTATCTTAAGCAAAATAGAAAATGGAAAAAGAAAAGCCTCAATAGAACAAGTAAGAAAACTTTCAAAATATTTTAATGTTCCAGAAAAGGAACTTACTGTCGATTGGTTGAGTGATAAAATAATTTATGAAATTGAAGATGAAAAATTTGGAAAAGAGGCTTTAAAATTAGCTGAAGAAAGAATACACTACAAAAAGAAAAACGATGGATAATTTATTAACAATCAAAGAAGCCAGCATCTGGGCAAGTAAATATCTGAATAAACCTGTAACAACATCAAATATTTCATATCTAATTCAATACGGAAGAATTAAAAAAATTGGAAAAAATAGAAGCACTTTTATCAACCTAGATGAATTAAGAAACTACTATAAATCATTCACACAAAAGAAAAAAGTAAACTGGAAAGAAATTTTAGGTGATGATTTAAACTGGCATTTATCATTTGCGGAATATAAAGAATCAGAAACAACAAAACATGTTCATAGATTACATCCATACAAAGGCAAATTTATACCTCAATTAGTTGAATACTTTCTTGATAATCATACAAATGAGTTCAAAAAGGAAGTTTACTTTAAAAAAGGTGATATCGTGCTTGACCCATTTTGTGGTAGTGGTACTGCCTTAGTACAAGCAAATGAATTAGGACTACATGCCATTGGAATTGATATCTCTTCCTTTAATGCTTTAATAAGCAATATGAAAATAAGCAAACATAATTTAATTAATTTAAAGAAAAATATAGATGAAATAACTGTACGACTTAAGAATTTTATTAATAAAAGAAATAATTATGATTTTGAATTGAGATTATTAAATGAATTAAAGTTATTCAATGATAAATATTTCCCTTCTCCAGAATTTAAAAGGTTGGTTATAAACAAACAAATAAATGAAACAGAATACGCATTAGAAAAAGAAAAACAATTCCTGGAAAGATATGAGAAATTGATTGAAGAATATAAAATACAATTGAGACAAAAAAAGGATGATAGTTTTCTTGATAAATGGTATTTAAAACCGATTAGAGATGAAATAGATTTTATTTTTACAGAATTAAAAAATATCGAAAATACTGACACGAAGAAAATTATCAGTATAATTTTAAGTAGAACCATACGTTCTTGCAGGGCAACAACTCATTCTGACTTAGCAACATTAAAAGATTCAGTTACAACTACCTATTATTGTAAAAAGCATGGTAAAATTTGTAAACCGTTATTCACGATGCTTAATTGGTGGGAAAGATATACAATTGATACTATAAAAAGAATTGTTGAATTTGAGAAATTAAGAACTGATACATTGCAATACTGTATTTCTGGTGATAGCAGAACTGTGGATATTATTGATGTATTAAGAATAAAAAAACCTTATTTATCTGATTTAGTTAAAAAGCAAAAAATCAGAGGAATTTTCTCATCTCCTCCATATGTGGGATTAATTGATTATCACGAACAACATGCATATGCTTACGATTTATTTGGTTTTAAACGAAAAAACGACCTGGAAATTGGTCCATTATATAAAGGTCAAGGAAAAGAAGCAAGGGAATCATATATTGAGGGTATTTCACAAGTTCTTATAAATTCAAAAATGTTTTTAGTTGAGGATTATGATATTTTCCTTGTTGCAAATGATAAATACAATATGTATCCTAAAATTGCTGATAAGGCAGGAATGCACATAGTAAATACATTTAAAAGGCCAGTTTTAAATAGAGTAGAGAAAGACAGGTCAGCTTATGCAGAAATTATTTTTCATTTTAAAGAAAAATAAGAATGAAATTATTAGTTGAAAAATTAGTAATGTAAGTTGAATACTTAAATTGTTTAATTAATAAATATTTAAAATTACAATGGCTTTATCACTGAATCAAAAGAACAAGATAAAAGAATTATTAACGAATAAAATTGAAAACAAATTAAAATCATATGGAAGAGAAACTACCTCAATGCCTTTTCTTGCAAGATTAATTCAAGATAATGAAAAAATTGCAGCATATTCTTTTATTCATTCATTAGCAACGACTTTAGGAATAACAATTTATGAAGATGTTTCTGTTATAATCGCATCAGAGGCATCTGAAGAATGTTTTAGAAATTATGGAGTTGGAGGAATTTTATCAAAATCACAAAAGGCGGTAATATCTGATATTATTACAAAACTAAGAAATGGAGAAAGAGAAGCAAATATAAAGGAAGAAACAAAATTAGTTTTAGATGCTTCAGTAGAAAATGGAGTGTTTCAAAAATCAGGAAATATTGCTGACTTTTATATGAAAAGAAATAGTGTTGAACACTATTTTGAGATAAAAACTGTTAAACCAAACATTGATGTATTTGAAAAAAGCAAAACTAAACTACTTGAATGGGTTGCTCGCAGGAGGTTGTATATAAAAGTGTTTTTAGCTTTTCCATATAATCCATATCATCCACAACCATATTCAAGATTTACTGAAGTTGGAATGATGGATTCACCAAATGATTTTCTTGTTGGTGAAAAATATTGGGACTTTATCGGAGGTGAAAATACTTTTCCTGAATTACTCGAAACATTTGATAAAGTAGGTAAAAAATTTAAAGAAAAATTGAAAAGAAAATTTAAAGAAATAGCTAAAGAAAAATTTGATTCCTATTAATCATTCCCATTTACTTATTTGTATCAGATTCATTATGTAATAAATTAAATATTGATTATGAACCAATTAATGTATAATGAAGATACGATTATCTATGAATTAACTGTTCAAGATATTCAAACTGTTGCTAATCAGGAATTAGAAAGAAATCTTACGAATAATGAAATTGAACGAATTATTGACCTAATTGCAGAAAATATTTCCTGGTATGAAGCAATTAGTAGTGCTATTGAAAAAAAAATAAACGTAATAAATTAAAACATTAGCGCTTCCCATCAAAAAATAATTATTAAAATATCGTGAGTTCGATATAAATAAAAACCGTTAAAACGGTTGTTGGTTCCATATGTGATTGGTGTTATACCCACAGTTGAAACTGTGGGTTGATATAAATTATCTAATCATCCCCGACTCAAATATATTTATAATCCGTTCATTTTATAAATTCCAGATTTCTTTTTAAACAGGAATACTTTACTCGCTTCACCGCAGAATTTTTAAAAATTTCATTGTAATCTTCCTCTGACAGATTAAACCACTCATCTTTACTCATTTCCATCAATCTGGGATGCGGGTTAAAATCAGGCTCATTATGCGGAAGGCACTTCAAATTCCAGGGACAAACATCCTGGCAGATATCACATCCAAATACCCAATTTTCAAACTTGCCTTTCATTTCGGATGGCAATTCTTCTTTATATTCGATGGTAAAATAGGAGATGCATTTGCGGGCATCTAATAAATAGGGTTTGACAATTGCCCCGGTGGGACAAGCATCAATGCACAAGGTACATGTTCCGCAATAGTCTTTTTCAGGTATGTCATATTCCAATTCAAGGTCGACAATCAATTCCCCGATAAATACAAAAGAACCATTTTTTCTCGAAATGAGATTGGTGTTTTTCCCAATCCACCCGAGACCGCTCCTTGCAGCCCATACTTTATCCATAACAGGCGCTGAATCAACAAAAAATCTTCCATTCACCTTAGGATAAGTTTTCCGTATAAATTGTAAAAGCTTGTTAAGTTTATTTTTTATTACCTTATGATAATCATGGCCATAAGCATATTTTGAGATCTTCGGAGCCTCTTTGTCTTTTTGAGTATCTAACGGGTAATAGTTTAAAATAACTGAAATAACCGATTTTGCACCAGGGACCAGTTTTTCCGGGTTAACCCTCTTCTCAAAATGACCGGCCATGTAAACCATCTGCCCGTACAGTCCGGAGGTTAACCATTGTTTTAACCTGGAAGCTTCTTTTTCCAAATGTTGTACCGGTGAAATTCCGCAATCGCTAAAACCCAGAAGTTTTGCGTTTTGCTTGATCAGGCAGGAAAAACTTGCAATTTCCTCCATTTCTTTTACATAAATCCCAATTCCAACCTTGCTTCATCAGACATCATGCTTTTATCCCAGGGAGGATCAAAGACCAGATTAAGTTTTATCTCTTTCACACCCTCAATTTCTTCAACTTTCTCCCGGACTTCCTTTATAAGATCACCTGCCATAGGACAATTAGGTGCTGTTAAAGTCATGATGATCTTTACTTTTTGTTTTTCATCAACATCCACTTCATAAATTAAGCCCAGGTCATAAATGCTAACCGGGATCTCGGGATCATATATATTTTTTAAAACCCTGAAAATTTCAGTCTCCAACTGTAAATATTCTTTATCCTCTTCCATAACATGAAATTCGTAACTATTCAGCTTTCTCGATAATTGTTAATTGTTATTGGTTATACGTTATATGTTATAAACTATTATATCTTCATGAAAAATATTAAACCAATAACTATTAACTTATAACAAATAACATTTTATCCCAAAGGCCTGCCTGCCGGAAGGCAGGGATGCCAGTGGCATAACATTCTATCTTTTCTCATTCCAACACATTAGTGTCCTGTCATTCATAAATTCTATATCCGCTTAGTGGTTTGAACGTTTGGCGAACTTAACGAACTTAGCAAAGCGTTCTCATGAACGAAGTGAGTAACCAAACTTCACGAGCAGGCTGTGATTGTGGTCTTGTGGGAACGAGTAAACCGCTTAGCGAATTTTTAAAGCGTCAATTACTAGCTGACATGACACTCAGTTAGGTACCAGATTTTTACTTATTCTGTTTCGCATGATAAGCAAGTGCATATAGTTTCATTTGTTTAACCATAGCCAGTAATCCGTTCGAACGTGTAGGGGATAAATTCTCCTTCAGCCCGATCCTGTCAATAAAATAAAGATCGGCATTCATTATATCCTCCGGTTTATGGTCTGCCATAACCCTGATTAAAAGAGCAATGATCCCCTTGGTGATAATTGCATCACTATCGGCCGAAAATTTTATTTTATCTCCTTCCAATTCAGCATGCAGCCATACTTTCGACTGACAACCTTCTATAAGGTACTCATTGGTTTTAAAGTTCGGACTGATGGCCGGTAAGTTTTTACTTAGTTCGATCAGATAATAATATTTGTCCATCCAATCTGTAAAAACTTCAAATTCTTCAATGATTTCGTTCTGAATTTCGTCTAAACTCATATTGGCTTAATTGCTATTTTTCTATACAGTCTTTATCATTTAAAATAAGCATCTGCCAGCCAGCAGACTGGTTTGTTATAGGTTATATGTTATAAGCTATTAGTAGAGCGTCTCATCCTAACACACTGATTAACCACACTTAATTAATTAATGAAACATTTCTTTTACTTTTAACAGACCCTGCACAAGTCTGTCAATCTCACTTTTTGTGTTGTAAAAGGCTAGGGAGGCGCGTATTGTGCCCTGAATTCCAAATCGATCCATCACAGGCTGTGCGCAATGCGTACCTGTACGAACGGCTATGCCCATTTTATCCAGAACCATTCCGGCATCATACTGATGAATTCCTTCCAACAGAAAGGAGAAAATACAAATTTTGTTTTCAGCATTACCGTAGATTCTTAGTCCTTCAATTTCATTTAATTTTTCGGTACCGTATTTCAGCAGTTTAGTTTCATAGTCTTCGATGTCCTGCTTTCCTAACCGGTTTAAATATTCCAATGCTTTGCTTAAACCAATGGCACCTATATAATTTATCGTACCTGCTTCGAATTTAAAAGGGATATCATTATAGGTTGTTTTTTTAAAGGTAACGCTTTTGATCATATCGCCACCGCCCTGATAAGGAGGAAGTTCTTCAAGCCATTTTTCCTTTCCATAGAGGATCCCTATCCCGTTTGGACCATAAACTTTATGACCTGAAAACACGTAAAAATCGCAATCCAGATCTCTTACATCTACTGTCCCATGTTGAATGGCCTGGGCGCCATCAATTAAAACAGGCACATTATGGGTATGAGCTATTTCAATGATTTTCTTTACCGGGTTAATAGTTCCTAACGTATTGGAAACATGAGTTAAAGCAAGAATTTTTGTTTTCCGGGAAAATAAATTCTCCAAACGGTCAATCTGTAATTCACCGTTATCATCAATTGGTAAGATTATTAATTTTGCCCTTTTTCGCTCACATAGCATTTGCCATGGAACAATATTGGCATGATGTTCCATCTCAGAGACAATGATCTCATCTTCAGGGCCTATGTGCTTTTCGCCAAATGAATAGGCAATGGTATTAATAGAACCAGTTGCCCCACTGGTGAATATTATTTCGTGACTTTCCCCAGCATTAAGAAATTCTTTTACCGTATTCCTGGCATTTTCAAAAATATCAGTAATCTGTTCGCTCAGAAAATGCACCCCCCTATGTATACTGCTATTCTGCTGGGAATAAAGTTGTTTGATTGTTTCAATTACTATTCGAGGCTTTTGCGTGGTAGCTCCATTGTCCATATAAACAAGTGGAAAATTATGGACCTTTTGCTCTAAAAGTGGAAAATCTTTTCTTATTTCGACAATGTTTAACACGATTTTTTTATGTATTAACCACAATTCATAGCACAATTCTGACATCTTGATAATTCACCACGAAGCCGCATATCAACAAGATGATTGATCCTTTCCCTTAAGGGTTCAACCTTTATTTGGTTAATAATTTCATTCGCAAAAGCATACATTAGCATCAATCTGGCCTCACGTTCTCCGATTCCTCTTGCCCGCATATAAAATAATGCGTCTTCATCCAATTGACCCACAGTTGCACCATGACTGCATTTTACATCATCGGCATAAATTTCCAGTTGGGGTTTTGTATTCATCCTGGCATCATCGGTTAGCAGTATATTGTTATTTGCCTGATATGCCTGTGTTTTTTGTGCATTCCTTCTAACCAGTATTTTTCCATTAAAAGCACCGGTGGCAAAATCATCTAAAACCCCTTTAAACAACTGGTTACTTGTACAATAAGGTTTTGCATGATCGATGTATGCATAATTATCAATATGTTGTCCCTTATCGGCAAGAAATAAACCGGTAGTATTATTTTCACAGCCTTCACCGTTCAACCGGACATAGAAATTATTCCTCACTAAACCTCCATGAAGGGTAATCAAATTTGATGTTACATTACTGTTTTTCCCCTGATTAAGATATGTATGAGATATCTGAGTGGCATCATTGTGTTCATTCTGAACCTTTGTGAAATCAAAACGAGAATCAGGGCCGGCATATATTTCGGTTACTGAATTAGTAAGGAATTTATGTGGTGAAAAGGTATGGTCACAAACAATTACCGTAGCCTCGGCATTTTCTTCCAAAACAAATAAATTACGGTGCTGAACCATAATATCATCGTCTGAAGCGATAAGATTTACAATTTGTAAAGGTTTTTGAAGAACAACCCCTTTGGGTACATATATGAAAATCCCATCCTGAACAAAGGCTGAATTCAGAGCTACCAAACCTTCATTAGTGATTTGTGCATATTTACCATAATGTTTTTCAACCAGTTCAGGATATTCAGTTGAAGCTTTGGCAAAACTTCCAACAAGGGCACCTGAAGACAATTCCCTTAATGGAGTTTTTCTGTCAAAATAAAACCCATTTAAAAGAAGGATCACATTTGTATCCAGTGTAGGAATATCACATTTAAAAATGTGATTCATATCAAAATATTTATTACCGGGGGATATCGCATTACGGAAAGGATGACTAAAAACAGGCTCCAGGTTGGTGTATTTATAATTTTCGTTTTCCCTGCCGGGAATTCCTGATTTTTTAAAATACTTAATTCCTTTTTCCCTTTTTTCGTTAATAAAGGCAGGTGTACTTTTATTAAAAATATCAGCATTCCGGTAATAGGAATCAACTAATTTTTTTACAATATCTGTTTTAGGAACAACTTCTCCCATAATCCATTGAATTATAAAATTGCCGGAGAACTATTTATGGCAAGTTCCTTTCTGATCCATTCATATCCCTTTTCTTCAAGTTCAATCGCCAGTTCCTTTCCTCCCGATTTTACAATTTTTCCGTCATATAGTACATGAACATAATCCGGGATAATATAATTTAATAAGCGCTGGTAATGTGTTATAACAATGGTGGCATTTTCTTTTGTCTTTAGTTTATTTACTCCATTAGCCACAACTTTTAATGCATCGATATCCAGACCTGAATCCGTTTCATCCAGAATAGCAAGTTTGGGTTCGAGCATTGCCATTTGAAAAATTTCATTTCTTTTTTTCTCACCACCCGAAAATCCTTCATTTACAGACCGGTTTGTTAAACTTGAGGCGATCTCTACTAAAGCTTTCTTTTCCCTCATAACCTTAAGAAAATCGGAGGCTGATAACGGTTCAAGACCATTGTATTTACGGTGTTCGTTCAAAGCTGTCTTTAAAAAATTCACCATACTTACCCCAGGAATTTCAATAGGATACTGAAACCCAAGGAAAATGCCCTGTCTGGATCTTTCTTCAGGCAGTATTTCCAAAAGGTTTTTACCCATATACAACACTTCTCCCTCAATTACTTCAACAAGATTGCGACCGGCAAGAACAGAGGCAAGTGTACTTTTACCTGAACCATTTGGTCCCATAATAGCATGTATTTCACCGGCTTTTACCTCAAGGTTAATTCCTCCCAGAATTTCTTTTCCTTCAATCGATACTCTTAGATTCTTTATGCTTAACATCATACTTTCGTTTTACGTATCGGAATTTACTCTCCGCCAGCCCTGTGAAATACTGCCTCGCAGTAAAGGCTTTGCCTTTATTTCACAGGGCCAGCTGGCGGATCATGAGATCGCCCCGCTCAAGCGGGGCTAAGTTCAAAATTGTTTATTGATTTAC
>DAOVQI010000029.1 GCA_030628785.1 Bacteroidota bacterium | reverse complement strand
TCTTATAAAAGGCTAAGGTTCACCCTGTGAAATACTGCTCCGCAGTAGTGGCTCCGCCACTATTTCACAGGGCAAGGGCTAAGGCTAAGGTTTTTATGTCTTCATTTTGAACTTGTTCCTTTACCTTTGTGTTTATTTTTTGAATTAAAACATAATTCTTCTTTATTTCTTTTTTTCCCTCAGCCTTAGCCTTAGCCTCAGCCTTATTCAACAATCATTCGAATGTTGCAGTTTCATTTAAATAGTATTAACCTTTTTAATTACTTTGCGAAGCTATATTCTTAGTTAATTATCATAAATAAAATTAAAACTTTGACTTATGACTGAAATTTTGTTCTTAATTACCGGAATTTTTGTTGGTGCAGTTGCTGTTTGGCTTGCCAGTAAGTTCCGGTATGAAGGCAAACAAAATATATCGAAAGAAAGATTGAAAGGATTATCCGAAATAATTGAAAAAACTCAAAAGGAATTAGAGGATCGGGAAAAGGAAGTAATTGATTTAAACCGGCAGGTCTCTGCCCGGGATGTTGAATTCCGGAATTTGAACGAAAAACTTCAGGATCAGAAAAACGAAATTGAAAAATTACATGAAAAATTCCGGATCGAATTTAAAAACCTGGCAAATGAAATATTCGATGAAAAATCGAAAAAGTTTACCGAACAAAACAAAATTAAACTGGATGAAATATTAAAACCGCTTAGTGAGAAGTTAAGAGATTTTGAAAAAAAGGTTGAGGAAACATATGATAAGGAAGCACAACAAAGATTTTCGCTTAAGGAGGAAGTTAAAAGATTGGCTGAACTTAATCAGCAGGTAAGCAGGGAAGCAAGTAATCTGACGAAAGCTTTGAAGGGAGATACAAAAGCACGTGGAAGCTGGGGAGAGGTAATCCTTGAAAGTATTTTAGAAAAATCGGGACTGGTAAAGGACAGGGAATATTTTGTTCAGGCGTCTTTTTCCGATGATCATGGAAAAAAGGTTCAGCCTGATGTCATTGTAGCCTATCCGGGCGATCGAAGTGTAGTGGTCGATTCAAAAGTTTCACTTCTGGCATATGAACGGTATGTTTCGGAAGAAGATAAAAACGAACAGGAAAAGGCATTGAAAGATCATTTACAGTCGGTCAGAAATCATATCCGAAACCTTAGTGGAAAAAACTATCAGCATATTTACCAGATTAAAAGCCTTGATTTTGTGATGTTGTTTATGCCGATTGAACCGGCGTATTATCTGGCCATTCAGTATGATACAGAACTATGGAGTTATGCTTATGATAAGCGGATTCTTCTCATTAGTCCGACAAACCTCATTGCAGCCCTGAAAATGATTGAAAGCATGTGGCGTCAGGAATACCAAAGTAAAAATGTAATGGAAATTGCAAGGCAAAGCGGTGCTTTATATGATAAGTTTGAAGGTTTGTTAAGTGATTTGGTCGATATAGGAAAAAAACTTGATTCCGCACAAAACAGTTATAAAAGCTCCATGACAAAGTTGGCAGAAGGGAAAGGAAACCTGATTAGCCGTGTTGAGCAAATCAAAAAACTGGGAGCAAAAACGAAAAAAACATTACCACAAAACTTGCTGGAAAGAGCGGGTGAATCGGAAGAATAAAAAACTGCCGCAAATTCTTACGGCAGTTTACTTTTATACCGGTAATATATGGTAGGCTAAATGCCTGCTGCTGGTCCAATATTTTTACGAATAACTGGCTGATGGTTATTTTATTATAGATTTTCCTCATATGGGGTTGCAGAAACATCCACGACTTTGTTATCCGTTAGATCAATTCTGCTTTCCTCCAGATAAACTGTTTGTGGTACTTCTTTTGCAAAAACAAGACTCACAAAACTGATCAATCCTAAGAAAATTAAAATCATCAGCATCCCTAAAGGTTTTGGAAAACTATTCTTATCTACAAACCGACTTTTCATTATATTTATTTTTTTTATCCGTATTAAAGACTTTTTTATTTGCAATATGCTGCACATATTTTATGCCAAAGTTTATAATAGGCAAATAATCTGCGCAATAACACTATTTTTTTAATTGTTAATAAATGTTAAAAGTGCACGGTTATATACAGCAATGTACGGATTCGTACAGTGAATAATCCATTAGCTAAATTATATCCTCAGGCTCCGTCCAGGGCTATTTTTGTTTAGGTTATTCACCGGGCGACTCCGAGTCACCCGGTGAGTAGGAAGATTGAAAAAACCAGGTTGGTTTTATGCTTTTTTTCCTGCTACAACAATTACAATTTCCCCTCTTATTGTTTTATTATTGTAGAAATCGATTAATTCACCAATTGTACCCCTTTGGGTTTCTTCATAGATCTTGGTAAGCTCTCGGGAAATACTGACATTTCGTGTGTTTCCAAAATATTCAGATAATTGGAGAAGAGTTCTAATCAATCTTTGTGGAGATTCATAAAAGATCATTGTCCGGGTTTCTTCCGATAAAAGTTTGAGCCGTTTAGTCCGGCCTTTTTTATGCGGTAAAAACCCCTCAAAACAAAACCTGTCTGCCGGTAGTCCTGAATTAACCAATGCCGGGATAAATGCCGTTGGACCGGGTAGGCATTCTACAGGGATCTGATGATCCAGGCAGCTTTTGACTATTAAAAAACCCGGATCTGAGATGGATGGAGTTCCTGCATCTGAAACCAGAGCCATGGATTCACCTTGTTTAAAGCGTTTGATTAATTTTTCAATTGACTTGTGCTCATTAAATTGATGGTAAGACTGTAACCTTTTTTTTATTTCGTAGTGATTTAACAGAATAGTGGTTTTACGGGTATCTTCTGCCAGAATTGTATCAACCTTTTTCAGAATATCAATGGCACGAAAGGTAATATCTTCTAAGTTACCAATAGGGGTTGGAACCAGGAAAAGTTTACTCATCTTCGTTAATTATCAGTTTTCTTCTCGCCAGGTCCAGTAATTTTTGAACCGAAGGATTTTCCATCTCCCAATCGAAGTGTTCATTCAGGTAATTAAAAGCATCATTAAAGTTAGGGGCATTATTTAAATAGCTTATTGTTTCTTCAAATTTTTCAGAATTCCCGTTAAACAACTCATTAATGAAAAGAAATTTATCATTTAACCCTATTGCAGAACCAATATCAGATATAGGTTGAGACTGTAGTTTTGATGACAGATCCATAACTGGATTTTTTTCAGCAAGCTCTTCGCTTCTGAAACTTTTTGAATTCCGGAAAAGATCGGCAAGGGTCTCCGGTTCTTTTTTTGTGTCGACCGGTTTCTCTTTTTCCAATGGTAGATCCTGTGAAATTTCAACAGGGGATTTGGTATCGTCTGTGGATTCTATAACTTTTTCTTCTTCAACTTCAATAAGTTTGTCATCCTTGGGTTGCTCCGTTTTACCGGCAGATACACTTTCTTCAATTTCAGTTTCAGATTTTGTTTGGCTGGTAATTTCCAGATCTTCTGTAACCGGTTCAGTACTGGCATTTTTTAAAAGGATCAAGGAGTCATAAAGATTTCTTATCCTGGATAAAACCCGGTCAATTTCTATCGGGGGTATTTGAGAATAATTCTTGTAGTTGCTTACGATATTCTCAATTTCTTGTATATCTTTAGTTAAGATTTCAATGGTATTCTTAATATTCATAAACTGTGAATAAAGTGGAATCGAACTAGCTTTTTATTTACTTTTGCAAAAGTAACGATAAATTTGAGAAAATCTTGTTAGATGTTTTTGGAAAATACCATAAGAGATACCAAGCGCCTTGGATGGATTGAGGTTATTGCCGGATCTATGTTTTCAGGGAAAACTGAGGAATTGATACGCAGGCTTAAACGCGCCAGGTTTGCAAATCTGAAAGTGGAGATATTTAAACCCGTTGTCGATACGAGATATTCCGAGAGGGAAGTAGTTTCTCACGATGCCAATATAATATTATCCACTCCTGTTCAGACAGCCTCGAATATATTATTACTTGTTAATGATGTTGATGTTGTTGGAATTGATGAGGCCCAGTTTTTTGACAAAGGCTTGATAGATGTTTGTAATAGCTTGGCTGACAAAGGAATAAGGGTAATCGTTGCCGGGTTGGACATGGATTACAAGGGAAGGCCTTTTGGACCAATACCTGCTTTGTTCTCCATTGCTGAATACATAACAAAGGTACATGCTATTTGTATGAGATGTGGGAACCTGGCTCATTATTCATACCGGAAAACAGATATTGATAAATTGGTTGTTCTCGGGGAAAAAGATAATTACGAGCCTTTGTGCCGTTCATGCTACCTGAAAGCCACGAAATCCAGATAAATTAATGCCTTACGGAAACAGTAACTTATCAGTGTGAGCGGGGATGAAAAAAAGCAAATCATTATTAAATGTTATAAGTTATATGTTAACTGTTATTAGTAAAATTGCTTATAACGTATAACTTTTAACTTATAACACATTATAAATAAAGAGGCTCTTGAGAACTAAATACATACAATAAAGAAATGTTCGGATATGGTTTAAATAGGTAATGTAAAAATACAATGCCTGAATTATTTATTAAAGATATTACCAGGATTTTAAACGGGAAGCAATTTGGGAAACTAAATCTGCCTGTAAAATATTTGCTTATTGATAGCCGGAAGCTAGTATCACCGGCTGAATCAATTTTTTTTGCAATTACAGGCGACCGGCATGATGGCCATGCTTTTATTGATGACCTTTATCAGAAACAGGTAAGAAATTTTGTAGTCCAGGTTTTACCAGACCATTTTGAAAACTATACAGGCTCAAACTTCATTTTAGTATCAAATACTCTGGACGCTCTCCAAAAGCTAGCTGCTTACAATAGAAACCTCTTTCCAAATCCTGTTATCGGTATTACCGGAAGCAATGGAAAAACCATCATAAAAGAGTGGTTATTTTTTCTTTTAAGTGGAAGAAATAATATCGTACGAAGCCCCAAAAGTTATAATTCTCAGGTTGGGGTACCTCTTTCAGTTTGGCTTCTGGAACCGGATTTTGATATTGGCATTTTTGAAGCGGGCATTTCCCGGGTTGGAGAAATGGAAAAGCTTGAAAATATTATTAAGCCGGATATTGTAGTTCTTTCAAACATTGGGGAAGCACACCAGGAAAATTTTGTGGATTTCAAACAGAAAGTGTCTGAAAAATTAAAATTGTGCAAAAATGCCCGGACACTTATTTATTGTAAAGATCATAAAATAATTCATCAGGAAATTGAAAGATCCGGGCAGGGCAAAGGCAGAATTTTATTCACGTGGTCACGGATGGGAAAAGCGGATCTTGAGATAAAAAGTATTAAGAAACTTACTTCAAAAACTCAAATTACCGGCAACTTTAACCGTTCTTCGATTGAAATTGTAATTCCATTTCTGGATGATGCATCGGTGGAAAATGCTATACATTGCTGGTGTTTACTTCTTTATATGGGATGTACACAAAGCTTTATTACCAGCCGGATGAGAAATCTTGAGCCGGTGGAAATGCGGTTGGAATTAAAGCACGGTATTAATAATTGTACATTGATTAATGACTGTTATAATTCAGATATCGGTTCGTTAAGTATTGCCCTTGACTTTCTTGATTTCCAGTATCAAAACAACAAAAAAACACTGATTTTATCCGATATTTTTCAAAGTGGAAGGGAAAATAACGAGTTGTATTCTTTTATTGCTGAGTTGGTTCATAAAAAGAAAGTTAACAAAATTATTGGCATAGGAGAATCCCTTTATCATTATGCAGGATTATTCAAAATAAAAAAGAAATTTTACAAGTCTACCGATGAATTTTTATCCCATTTCTCAAAAGAGGAATTTAAGAACGAAGTTGTATTGCTAAAAGGTGCCCGTGATTTCGAGTTTGAACGGATTTCAGGAATATTGGAACAGCAGGTTCATCAAACCATTCTCGAAATAAATCTTACAGCTATGGTTAATAATTTGAATTATTTCCGATCGAAACTTGATTCTGGCACCGGGATAATGGTTATGGTGAAAGCTTTTTCATACGGAAGCGGATCATTTGAAATTGCCAATATGCTCCAATATCAGCGTGTTGATTATTTAGCAGTTGCCTATTCAGATGAAGGTGTTGATTTAAGGGAAGCTGGAAATTTATTACCCATAATGGTTATGAATCCGGAGTTTGGCAGTTTGTATCACCTTGTGCAATATGATCTGGAACCTGAACTCTATAGTTTTGATATTCTTGAATCTTTTGCCAAAGTTGTGCGAAAGAATGGAATAAAAACATTCCCTGTTCATATTAAACTGGATACAGGTATGCACCGGTTGGGTTTTTTACCTGATGAGGTAGATGAATTGATTGAAAGCCTAAGAAAACATCCGGAATTACATGTCAAAAGTGTATTTTCTCATTTAGCGGCAAGCGACGAAAAAATTCATGATGATTTTACCCGTTATCAGATCAACCTGTTTGATAAGATCAGCAATAAATTATTACAATGTTTTGATTATCCCGTATTAAGACATATATTGAATTCGTCTGGCATTGAACGGTTTCCTGAAGCCCAGTTCGATATGGTACGGTTAGGGATAGGTTTATATGGTATAAGTACTGTTCATCAGAACAGATTGGAAAACGTCAGTATATTTAAAAGTACAGTATCACAAATAAAAAGAATAGCAGCCAATGAAACCATTGGATATGGGAGGAAGGGTAACGTTCTTAAGGAACGTACTATTGCCATAATTCCGGTTGGATATGCCGATGGATTAAATAGAAAATTGGGCAATGGAGTTGGTGAAGTTTTTGTTCATGGAAAACCAGCTGTTATTATTGGGGACATTTGTATGGATATGTGTATGGTCGATGTGAGTGGTTATAATGTGAAAGTTGGAGATGAAGTTGAACTTTTCGGAGATAAAAATCCTGTTACCAGAGTGGCGGAAAAGATTGGAACCATACCCTATGAAGTGTTAACCGGAATTTCACAAAGAGTAAAACGAATCTATTATCAGGAATAGTTTTAATTAGAGACTGTTGTAAGTCTCAATAATTCAAAAATAAACACCAAAAAACAAATTACAAATGCCAAAAATTTCAGTTGTCATTATTACTTATAATGAGGAGAAAAACATCGAAAGATGTATATTATCTATCCGGGATGTGGCTGATGAAATTGTTGTGGTGGATTCATTTTCAACAGACCGGACAGAAGAGATTTGCCGCAAATATAACGGCAAGTTCGTCCGACAAAAATTCCTTGGTCACATCGAGCAAAAAAACTTTGCCGTTTCAAAAGCCAGCTATCCGAACATTCTTTCCTTAGATGCCGATGAAGCCCTTTCACCTGAACTTAAGAAATCAATTTTGGAAGTGAAGGAAAATTGGAAATACGACGGGTACTATTTCAACCGTTTAACGAACTATTGTGGGAAGTGGATCAAACATGGATCGTGGTATCCTGCCAGAAAGTTAAGGCTGTGGGATAGCCGGAAAGGAGAATGGAGTGGTATGAATCCGCATGACATATTTGTGTTACAAGCCAGATCAAAAAAGAAATACCTGAAAGGCGATTTGTTACACTATTCTTACTATTCCATAAATGAGCATATTCAACAGATCAATAAATTTACTGATATAATTGCCGAAGCTTTTTTCAAAAATGGAGAAAGAGTAAATTATTTCAGGATAATCTTTCATCCTTTATGGAGATTTTTCAGAGATTTTTTTCTTATGGGAGGGTTTTTAGATGGGTTTTACGGTTTAATCATTTGTGTCAATTCGTCTCATGAAACATTTTTAAAATATGCCAAGCTTCGTAAAATAATGCGACTGCACGTAGAGCAGGCAAAAAGTAAAATTTGCTTTTTCAACAGCATGAAAACATGGGGTGGAGGAGAAAAATGGCATTACGATGTTTCAACCCGGTTTGTACAAAAAGGATATTCAACATTCCTGATCACAAATAAAAAAAGTGAACTGAAAAGCAGAATTAAAAAAATTGGACTTCCAACCTATAATGTTCAGATCTCAAACCTGAGCTTCATAAATCCTTATAAAATCCTGAAAATTTCACGAATATTGAAAAAGGAAAAAACCAGGGTCATTATAATGAATCTCTCGGCCGATTTGAAAGTTGGGGGGATAGCTGCAAAAATGGCTGGGGTGCCTCGTATTATCTACCGGAGAGGTAGTGCCATACCTGTTAGAAACACAATACTGAACCGGTTTTTGTTTAAGAAAGTTATAACTGAGGTGATCGCAAATTCAGAAGAAACAAAACATACCATTTTGTCAAGAAATCCTGAGTTGATTGAAACCAAAAAGATAAAGGTCGTTTACAATGGCATTGACATCGACAAATATGATAAACTGGCTGTTCCTCCTTTGTACCTTAAGAAGAAAGGGGAGATTGTTTTGGGTAATGCGGGTAGATTGGTGCGACAAAAAGCCCAGAATTACCTGATTGACATTGCTCATGCCTTGAAGCAGAAAGGGTATAAATTTAAAATATTAATCGCCGGAGAAGGCAAATTGGAGAAAGAACTGAAATCATATGCAAAAAGAATGGGGGTTGAAAAAGAAGTGGTTTTCCTGGGATTTGTCGAGAACATTAAAGCACTTATGACATCGATCGATGTGTTTTTACTTACCTCCCTCTGGGAAGGCTTCGGATATGTAATTATCGAAGCAATGATTTGTAAAAAACCTGTTGTAGCCTTTGATATCAGTAGTAATCCTGAATTGGTGGAAGACAATAAAACCGGATTTCTGGTCGAAAACCAAAACATGAATGTTTTTACACAAAAGATTGAAACACTGATGTTGAATAAAGACCTCAGACAACAATTGGGCCGGAATGGCAGAAAGAAAGTTGAATCTTCTTTTAACGTTGAAAAAACGCTTGATAATGTGGAACAGATAATTAAAGGCTAAATTATAGGTAACTTTTCAGTGTGTTGGGAGGAAAAAATTACAGAAACAGTTTAGATCATTGAGTTTTTGAACATTGTGATTTATTTGTAATTTGGTGCTTGAAGTTTGTGATTTTCATATTTATAACAAAAAAATTAAGTTTATAGACAGACACTAATTATACTCATTTACCGGACTTATCGATTCCATAAGGTGTATACCAAATGCCCTTTTCCATAGTTTCGTTTAAAATTTCCAAATTTTTACCTGGCCTGCTTAATTTTGGATGATATAAATGGTATTGTATGGCCAGGTGCTTTACCATTTTAACCTTTACTCCATTTAACCTGAGGCGGCATTCAAGATCAGTGTCTTCACCAACGGCAGGTGCTTCATACCTTTCATCGAAACCATTAATTGCCAGAAGATCGGATTTATGAATGGAAAAATTGCAACCGAGTATTCCACGATCTTTTTTGTTAATTTTTTTTCTAATGGCTCGGCTTCGAAAATATAATCCGTTTTCAATACGGTCCCCCCTTCCCATAATACTTTCCCAAATCATAAGTGGAAACAGCTTCGTTTCTAAAAATCCCTTTTGTACTTTAAGGTATGTTAACCGGTCACTTACTGTTTTCGAAAGGTTAACCCTCCTTCCGGCCAAAACTGTATTAGCCTGTTTATTCTTTAAATGTTCAAAGATAAATGCTTTATGGGGGATACAGTCACTGTCTATAAAAATAAGATAATCACTAGAGCTTCGTTGAATAGAGAGATTGAGGATCCTGTTTTTTCGCCAACCTTTATCTTCGTGCCAAACATGGTTTATGTTTAATCCGGAGATGCTGATATAATGTTTAATTTGTTGAACGATTTTGCTCTTTGACCCGTCATCGGCAATAATGATTTCAAAGTTTTTATGAATTTGTCTCTCAAGGCCGGCAAAAACCAATTCAAGAAAGGGGAATTGATTATAAAATGAAATAATCAGCGTAACCTCTGGTTTAGGCATTTGGTGGAGTTAAAGGATACGTTTCTGAAGATATGGTAAAAAAACGATTAAAAAACCACACACATGTTGAGTCGATGAGTCCGGAACTTTTCCATAACTTATCGATGGATTGCTCTGTTGAGCGCTCCGTTTAATAAAAAAAGAAAAAAAATTACCGGGCAAACCTACCCAAGTTCGCTAATTCGTTCCAGCTTTTTCAGGTCGAGAATTTTTATCTTCCTTCCGTCAAGGGCAATAACCTTTTCACTGGCAAACGTCGAAAGCGTACGGATAGCATTTGAGGTTGTCATATTTGATAAATTGGCTATGTCCTCGCGGGAAAGGTAAACTTTAATGGTTAATCCATCCTCCTCAAATCCATAAGTCTCGTTAAGAAAAAGAAGTGATTCAGCCAGTCGTCCACGAATGTGCTTTTGGGTTAACGTGACAGTGCGGCTATTGGAGAAACCTAATTCGGTTGCCATGGTTTTAATCAACCTAAGAGTGAGCTCTGCATTTCCTTTCATGATCCTGAATATACTATCCTTATTCAGGATACAAACCGTTGAATCTTCAATGGCAACAGCCGAAGCAATATAATTCTCTTCAGCGAACAATGCTCTGTAGCCAATAAAACCAATAGGCTTAGCCATTCTGACGATTTGTTCTCTTCCTCCGACTCCTTCTTTGAAAATTTTTACCTTACCACTGGATAAACAAATTAATCCGGACGGTTTTTCCCCTTCTTTGTAAATAATCTCACCCTTTTTGTAATAAGAAGTTGTGTGATTCTCGTGCAGAATTTCTTTTTCCTTTTCTGAAAGAGTGCTGAAAACCGAGTCACTGTTCTCAAGGCAATTCTCGCAATAAGAGTTTCGATATTGCATTATTTATCAATCTATAATATGTTAAGCAGCATGTAAAATTATAAAATTCTTTAGAATATTAAAGGAAATTCTTGAATTACTGAAAATTCTAAGTGTAGAAATATTATTTTGGGAGGTGGCCGGCACTAATATTTTGCAACTAATGGAATTCTACGGCCCGCACCAAAGGCTTTTGAAGAAATTCTAAGGATAGGTGGGGCCTGGTATCGTTTATATTCATTGGTGTTCACCATAAATATAACTCTTTCAACGGTGTTACCATCGAATCCTTTTGCAATAATCTCTTCTGAAGAGAGCTGTAGCTCAATGAAATAATATAATATCTTGTCAAGTATCTCATAGTCCGGAAGAGAGTCGGTGTCTTTCTGATTAGGCCTAAGTTCAGCTGAAGGGGGTTTTTCAATTGTGTTTCGAGGGATAATTTCTTTGTCCCGGTTTATATATTCAGCCAGCTTATAAACATCTGTTTTATAAACATCGCCCAATATGGATAATCCTCCGCACATATCCCCATATAAAGTTCCGTATCCTACTGCTGCTTCACTTTTATTTGATGTATTGAGTAAAATATGGCCAAATTTATTTGAGAAAGCCATTAAAAATATGGCTCTGATCCTGGCCTGTATGTTTTCTTCCGTAATGTCGGGAGGGTAATCCTGGAAGTAAACACGAAGAGAATCATTAAAATTTTCAACGATCGATTGAATGGATATTATTTCATATTGAACATTAAGATTGTCTGCCAGGGTTTTGGCGTCGGTTACAGAATGTTCCGTTGAAAATTTTGAGGGAAGGAGGAGTGCGTAAACATTTTTATTTCCAAGGGCATGTACTGCCAGCACCAAACTTACAGCCGAATCTATTCCTCCCGATAAACCTAAAATAGCTGTTTGAAACTTCATTTTCAGGAAATAATCCCGGAGCCCCATAACTAAGGCATCATTGATCCTTTTATATATATCTGCTGAAGCAGAATGGTTTGAAGATATTTCCTCCATGACATCCCCGAAATCATAAATTCTGAAATCTTCTTTGAAGTGATGTAGAAGATCATGAATTTCCCCTTTTTGATTAACCACCATTGAGCCTCCTTCAAAAATCAGTTCAGTCTGGGCCCCCAATTGATTTACATAAAATACCGGAACAGCATATTTTCTGGCTTTACTGACAAATATTTCTTTCTTTGCCCATTCCCGGGTATATGAAAAGGGAGAAGCGGCAATATTGATAATCAGGTCAGGTTGATGAGGTTTAAGCATTTCCATGGGGGAGATCGTGTACAATCTTGTTTTTTCGAATTCGTTATCGAAAGGTTGCTCATCCCACAGATCTTCGCAAATGGTAAGAGCTATTTTCTTCCCCTTGTAATGAATGATCCTGAATTCGGTATTGGGTTCGAAATAACGGTATTCATCAAATATATCATAGGTTGGAAGCAGGGTTTTGTGGATAACATCCAGTACCTTACCATTGGAAAGAAAATAAGCAGAATTATATATTTTTTTTCCGGAAGGATTGGGATTGATGGTTGGACTGCCTACTATTGCAGCGATACCATTGCAAACCCCAGCTAATTCATCTAACGATTTTTTACATTGGTTAATGAAACCTTTTTGCTCTAATAAATCCAAAGGGGGATATCCACAAATCGATAACTCTGAAAAAACCACAAGATCAACGTTAGCCCTTATTGCTTTCAGGATGGCTTCACGAATAGCCGTAACATTATTCTTAAAGTCACCAATGTGATAATTTAGCTGTGCCAGAGCGATCTTCATCTAATCATTTGATAAAAAAATATATTAAAAGATGATACCTACATGCAAAGCAACGTTATTCATTATTACCCTGTCAGATGGTTGATTCTCATGATCTGTAGTTACATCAAGAAAACCATTTGTATAGTATAGCCCTATACATATTGCTGTACTTCCGCCCAAAGAGTATTCAGCACCCATGCCAATGTAGTAACCAAGATTAAATATATTCACTTCGTCTTTTATTGAACTGTTTGTGATATCACTTTGGAGTACGTCACCAGTGGCCTTTATAAGCACTTGTGGATACAACCCAAGGTTTCCATAATAGGTTAAATATCCGATTTCATTGGTTTTTAATTTAAGGCCCAATGGAACAGAGACATATTGAAGTTTGTAAGTGATTGTGCTACCCTCGGGTAGCATTTTTGTAATGTTCTGGGCAGTAAATGAAATCGAATCGGCATATTTTAATTTTGCGCCAAGGTGTTGGATTGAAATTCCCGAAAAAAAAGCATAATTCTCCGTGAAGTATTTTTCAAAACTCAAACCAACTTTAAAACCCATTCTGGTACCGTCATTTTCAACATCGGTTATATCAGGTTTCATCCACGCGATATTGGGATCGAAGAAAATCCCGAATCGTATTCCCTGGCTTAAACTTGTTGAGTGTTGAATGAAAAAAAAGAAGATAGTTACAAAAAAAGTAAAAATGAATTTATGCAATTTAACAGAAAGATTACATGCTTTTGTGAGATTATAAACTTTCATCCTTCAGATTTATTTATTGATGTAGCAAATTAAAAAAAATAAAAAATTTCCTTTACAGATGTAAATATAAAAAATGTTACCGGAAATAATATCGGAAAGAACAGATAACTGATAAAACATGCAAGACCTTAAGAATTTATACCAAATCCTTTCGTTAAAGAATAAATGTTTTGTAACTAATCAGGATAGATAAGAACATAGCTTCGTAAAGTAATTAAAAAGATTAATACTATTCAAATGAAACTGCTAAATTTGAATGATTGTGGAATAAGGTTCACCCCGTGAAATAATTTTGCGAGCAAAATTGCTTGCCCTGTGGAATTGCTTCGCACCAACTTTTGTTGGATTCCACAGGGCAAGCATTTCACGGGGTAAAATTTTTGTAATTTGTATTTTGTAACTTTCTGCAAAAAAATACAAGAAAGTTAAAAATAAGCCTAAGTATATGTTTACAAATGCCATTGTACGTACCCCCGGAAAAAACTTCAACCAGGGAATAACAACAGCAAAGCTTGAAAAGCCCGATTATTTTACGACCCTTCGTCAACACGATGCATACTGCAAAGTCATTGAAAATTGCGGATTAAATATCACTATTTTGCCACCCGATCCGGATTATCCTGATTGTCCATTTGTTGAAGATACTGCAGTTATTACTAAAGATTTTGTGATCATTACCAGGCCAGGTGATAAAAAAAGACAGGGTGAAGAAGAAAAAATTGAAGAGGTTCTCAGGCCTTTTCGGAAGATTGAAAAAATTAAAAGTCCCGGCACAGTCGATGGGGGTGATATCCTGCAGGCAGAGAACCATTTTTTTATTGGTTTATCTGGTAGGACTAATACTGAGGGTGCCAAACAGCTTGGCACTATCTTTTCCCGGTATGGCTACACCTTTTCAACCATATCAGTCATAAATCTGCTCCACCTTAAATCCGGTGTAAGTTACCTTGGTAAGAATATCTTGATCCTTCATAAGGATCTCTGCAGCTCAAAAGAATTTAAAAGCTTTATAAAAATACCGGTATTAAAAAAAGAGAGGTATGCTGCAAACAGTTTAATGATCAATAACAGCTTACTCTTACCTGAAGGTTTCCCGGATACAAGGAAGAAACTAAAAGAATTAGGGTTTCCGGTCTATGAACTGGAAATGTCGGAATTCCAGAAAATGGATGGAGGCTTAAGCTGCTTATCGCTTCGTTTTTAAAGGATTTGATAGTGAAATATGATAAGAAAATAGAGAAAGCCAAATCTATATTGGAAGAAGCGGAGGAAGAGTTATTACTCATTTTATGGGAAGACGATCCAAATGCTTATTTAAATTGCCGTTTGCTATTACCCATGCTGGAAGAAGGATATGAATATGATATCAAGAAACTTAAACTAAAAAAAGCAGAGGAATTATATTATCTGAAAAAACTCAGCGATAAATTCGGTCAATATTCAGAAAACATACCAAGACTAAAAAATACTAAAAAAGGGAGAGGAATATTATAACATAGCTTCGCAAATTAATTAAAAAGTTTAATACTATTCAAATGGAACTGATAAATTTGAATGATTGTGGAATAAGGCTGAGGTTCACCCCGTGAAATAATTTTGCGAGCAAAATTGCTTCGCATTTCAC
>DAOVQI010000178.1 GCA_030628785.1 Bacteroidota bacterium | reverse complement strand
AGCTCCCGGCACTCCATGGCCGGTTGAATCAGCGCAAACGATAATGAACCTTTCATTGTCTACCCTGTCAAACCAGTAAAAGTCCCCACTTACAATATCCCTGGGCTGAAAAAGAACAAAAAATTCAGGAAAATTATCCTTGAGTTTCTTTAAAGGTGGTAAAATACTTGACTGAATTCGCTGCGCATAGTTAATGCTATCGGTAATTTCCCTGTTCTTAAACTCAATCTCCTCTTTTTGCATCACTACCTCGTGCGTTCTCTCATCCAGGCTTTTTTCAAGAAATACCTGTAATTTTTTCTGATTCCTTTCCCTAACCTTAACAATTGTTACTACCGAAACGACCAGGAATATCGCTAATAAGGTATAAAACCACCAGGTTTTCCAAAATGGTGTTTTAATGATTATCTGAATGGCTAAAGGTTGTTCGTTTGTAAGATTATCCCTGTTAAACGACCGGAGCAAGAAAGTATATTCCCCATCCTCTATCCTGCCATATGAAGCATATTGCTGAGTAGATCTTTTCGACCATTCGGTATCATAGTTTTCCAATTTGTACTGGTATGTTACCATTTCGGGATTACGGTAGCTTAAGCCAATAAAATCAATTCTAAGTTTATACTGATCGTACGGTAGCGAAATTGCATCAGTTACCTCAACTTCCTGATCAGAGAATTTCATCGAAACCACACTTAGAAGTGGAGGAATCAGACTACCCCTATCCTTTTTCCGGTTATACCGGATAATGCCATTCGAAGTACCAAACATGATTTCACCATCGAGGTCCTCTATTATTGCATTATAATTACAATCACCCGTTATCCCCAGGTCACTTCCGAAAGTTACTATTCTTCCTTCAGCCAGGCTTATTTTACTAAAACCCAAACGATGTCCTACCCAAATATTGTTCTGATCATCAGCAAGAATACTATAACAATAACTTGATTTTAAACCATGTTCCATTGAATAATTATAGACGGAATCAGATGTAAAACGATATACTCCGTTCCCGTTAGTGGCAGCCCAAAATTCTCCGTCTTCATCCTCAACCACCGCAATAAATTCATTCTTTGTTCCGTAAAAATTCGTTCCCATTCCATGTTCTAACTTGCCTTCAGTTGTAATGTAATATAAAGTGTTACTAATGGAGCTTATCCAGACTTTGTCTTTTGAATCGATGAAAAGATGATTGATTTTATTGTGAGGTAATCCATTAAATGTAGTAATATGACGGGTTTCACCTGTTTTCAGGTTAAAGATACGTATACCGTTCTTTGTTGCGACCCAAATAAATTCGTTCTTACCGGTAATAAAGTTTATGGAATTCTCTAATGAATTACCTGACCTGAAAAATGAGGTTATCCTTCCGGTACTTCCACTCATCCGGTATATTCCGCTTGAATTTGTACCTATCCAAAAGTCACCTGAAGCATCTTTATATATTGCTGAAATTCTACTTCCAAACAATCCTTTTTCATCAGAAATAAAAAGGATCTCATTCCCTGTATATTTATCAATTTTCAATATACCTTTTTCACCACCCAGCCAAACACCTTCCTCATCTGATAACAAACTGAATATACTTTCACCTGGTCTTTCCTCATTGAAGGAATAAAACGTAAATGCATCACTCAGGAGATTGGCAAGTCCATCGCCATAGGTACAGATCCAGATATTTCCTTCAATATCCTGGAACACATATTTAATATTATTGTCTGGTAAGCCATTTGCCTCGGAATAAGTGAAAAAATTCACAAGCTCACCTGTTTCAGGACTGATCACTAATTTTACTACACCATCTCCAAAAGTGCCTAACCATAGATTTCCGTCAATATCTTCAAGAATTGACTGAATGTTGAGATAGCCAATATTATATTCTTCTCCAACATGTTTAACCTGAAATGATTGTGTCGCATTTGCGGACGGTGTCAACCGGAATAATCCATCATCTTCTGTCCCAACCCAGAACAAATCACTATCCCTTTTTTTTGTAATGCATTGAATCTTGGTAGAAGGCAGATTTTCAATTTTAGAAAAAACAACCGGAGATTGGGATTCTTCTGGTAATACAACCGTAAATATGCCATTTTGTGTTCCAACCAGAAGTTTGTTTTCCTCTAAAAATCCCAGCGAATAAATGAGCAAACCCGGAATTTCGAATTGGACCAGTTCATCGCTTATTCCCGGTTGAAGTTTAAGTATACCATTATTCTGTGTGGCAAAAAACAGATTTCCCTCATCATCTTCAATAATATCATTAATAGGGCTAATTGTATATTCTGCCGCGTTGAATACTTTCAGGCTTTTACCATTATAGACACTTATGATTCCATCCTTATGCCCGAACCACAGGTTTCCTAGCTTATCTTTATAACTGGCTAAAACAAAACTTTCTCTAAGTGTGTCATCCAGTTCACCGGGATAAAACTGAAATCCGTCGAACCGGCAAAGGCCTGCTCCCGTACCTATCCAGAGAAATCCCTTTTGATCCTGGTTGATGGTATAAACAAAGCGGTCACAAATTCCTTCTTCAATCCCATATGTATTAAACCGGAAAGTTTGGGCTATCGTTTCCCCTGCAATCAGGCAAAACAGAACAAAAAACAGATTACGAAAACTGTGGATTGATTGACTCATCAGCACCTTACTTCTAAACTTCCTTTCCCGAATTTTCGGGAGCAGAAAATTACAAAATGCAAATAATAAATTCCAAATACCTGCCTGCCACAGGCCGGAATCACAATTAATCAAATCTCAAAAAATGAAACAATGAAATTATTTTAGTATTGTTTGTTTTGAAAATTGATATTTGGATTTTGAAAATTATTTGAGATTTGGGAATTGATATTTGTTATTTCCGGTTTTCCGGGTTAGGTTTCTCTGACCCTGGCTACTTTTCTATTTTTTGTACTCCGATATCGTATTTGTATTTCGGGACACCTCCAATAGGAATAGCATAAAATTTAATGAGTTCCCCGTATTGATTACGAACCGAAATAACGACATTATTGTTTCTTACAACAGGATTTTGACTTTTAATGAACTGGAAATCGAGAGAAGTATTTAACTCTTCATCCAGTATTTTGAATTCATCATCAATCCATAGATCTTCTCCGGATCTTTTGACTGACAAACCTTGTCTGGCTATCGACACTACCCTGATAAAGCCATCGTTATCCCAATCGAAATTTTCCTGTTTCACTGATACCACCCTCTCATCAATATATGGATATATATGTGAAACGTTATTCGGATCATTCCACATCCTGAAAGAATATTCATACGTAAAGGCATTGGCACCCTCAATGGATAGGTTATCATCTTCAGATGTGCTGAGGTAATACCTGTAAAGGTTACCGTCATCCCCTGCTTCACCTTTTGTAATGATTTTGAAAATATATCCATACCGGGGATCAAACTCTCCCTCCGATGGATTAAAGGGCCCGAAAGTATACCAGTTGTTATCATACCTGCGATTATTTCCGAATGTTTTGCTTGCCAATAACGTACCGCTGTTATAATTCCCTTCTGGCTGTGTTTCCCGGGCATCGGGATGAGAGTGACACTCCTTACCACCGTAAATTGAAAAGGAGGTTCTTGTATCCCACTCACCGTTTATTTCATCGACCTCTCCACCACAATCCGGATCAAAAACCCGTATATAAAAAGGTTCGGTATACGATTCAGGTATCTCGAAGAAAAAGATCTGGCAAAAATCATCATCCCCCCATGAGGTTTCTCTTTTGCCTCCTCCTCCGAATGTCATCAGATAAGGAATATTCTCATCCTCAGCAGGCACAGGCTGCCCGGTGAGATCGGTGCCAACAACTAAAACAAATAAACCCAATAACAAAAATCTTATCATTCCTTTTTTCATCCATGTGCAAATAACATGCCTGAATATTTTAACCAACCAATAATAAGGCATTCTGAATATATTGATGAAATACAACGAATTTAACCTGAAATTTACTTCAAAATAAACAAAAATCCTGATAATATTCTACTAAAAATACGATTCTTTGTAATAATAAAACAGCCTGGAAGGCTGAAATAACAGAGCCTTTCAGGGTAAATATTGAAATAAGAATCTCAAGTTATTAAATATTTCTATAAATGCCAGATAATTAGTGAGTCTTATTGAGTCTCAAAAATTTAATCGGATACTACTGAAAATTTATATTACTTTTTTAAAAACGGGTAAATACCTGCTATTCGGGAGGTTTTTCAATGATTACTATATTCTTACTTACACAGGCGTTCTGTACATTTCCTTGATTGTCAGGAGCACTTTTAACCAATAACTGAATATTATAAATCCCCGGAGAGATGAATACATTGGTGATTTCAGCGCCGGTACCCTTATTGCCATCATTAAAGTTCCAGAAATATTCTGCAACGGAGAAATTGGGTAAATTGGTTTTGAGTCCGTCAAACTTTACCGGCTCATTAACATAACTTGTATCAACCGATGTAATATATACTTGTTCTATATCTTTAGCTTCTATCAAATAGGAAGCCTGGTTATGCTTTATCTCTCCGGTAAGCGGGTCAATCACATTCAACTGGACCATATACATTCCGGCTGATTCAAAACAATGAACAACGGTATCCCCGCGCATTTTATTACCATCGCCCAAATCCCATTCAAAAATAAAGGGCAATGTATCCAGGTTTACCGATCCTAATTCATAAAATTGATAACAATAACTGTTCTCCTGTTGTGTATCACATCCTGTAATTGTGGGAAAAAGTGTAAAAAAACGATAAATATCATCATTGCGGCGGCGGTTTGATGTAAAAAATCCGTTCTCCAGTAAATCATCTGCAATAAAGCCGAAATCATCTGACCCTGAATTAAACGGATCTGCCAGCCTGATAGGTTTTATCCATTTACCTCCGACTTCCGTTGTGAAAAAGATATCAAGACCTCCGGAAGAGTTATGGTTGTCGGATGAAAAATAAAGCCTGCCACCGCTATGGTAAAAAGGATATAGCTCCGAACCCGCCGTATTTACTTCCGAACCAAGGTTGACGGGATCATTCCAATTTCCATTCTGATAGGTTGAGACATAGAGGTCGGAATTTCCAAATCCACCGGGTTTATCAGAGGCAAAAAACAAGCGGTCCCGACAAATCGAAGGATGCGCAACATTATAATCCGGATTATTATATGGAAAGGAGTTAATACTACCCCACTTGTCTCCTGAACGAAGGGCATAAAAGATACCCAGGTTATTATCCGGGTCTGAAATTTTTTTTCCTCTTTTTCCGACCTCAATGTTTCGTGTAAAAAATAGTCTGTTGTTTATTTTATCATAACTCGAAGGCCCTTCACTAAAGATGGTTGTTAGTTCTTTGGCAAATATTTTAGGATTGCCCCATTTCACACTATCCTTTCTTTTGGCATAGTAAAGATCAACAAGATGTTCATTATTTGTTGAAGAGTAATCCACAAAAATCTTATTTTTCCGGTTCGAACAGAAAATAATCCCGTTTTCAAAAAACACAGGGGCAAAATCATCATAGTGCCTGGAATTGAGCGGAAGAGCCTCGATTTTATATGTATCCTGTGCTGTTACTGGTAAAAAACCTGTCAGCAGAAGCAGGGCAATGGTTATGATATTTTGTAACCAACGAGTTTTCAAATGTCTCTTTTTTATGTTCAGGTTAATTGTTAAAGGTTGTAAGTTATATGTTATAAGTTATAATATTCTGTTTCTTTTCTTATCACCGCGCTGTTAAGGTGCCATACCTTAAAAATACCGTGGATTTGTTGCTTTCACTTTATAGCCAAATAAATACCTGAGAACGACTTCATGGGATCCCGAATTAAAACTATTCAATGTGCCGCTGCTGTAATCATAGGAATATCCAATACCAAACTGAGGAGTCAGTTGCAATTCTATCATACCTACAATTGTTTCATCCTGGATCCGCCAGGATCCGCCAAGCCAAAGAAAATCTCCGAAAATAAAGTTGCCATTTATATCAACCTGAAAAGATGAAGGCAAATTGAAATTCACCAAAAATGAGGGTTTAAATTTAAATTTATCACTAAACCGGATCAAGATACCTGATGTCACTAAAATATCATAATTATAAAAATCGTGATAGAGCTCCGAGCCATGTGAACTCAGCAATGCAGGTACTGAAACACCCATATAAAACCTGTTACTGTAATAATAAATACCGGCTCCAAAATTCGGTATGGTATAATTAAAGACTCCTCCCTGGATAACAGGATCATTTTGATCAACAGGCCGGAAATCCGATTGATCTTCCTCCTGCAGATATACTCCACCTTTCAGACCCAGGGATAAGGTTCCTTTTCCCATCCGGATACGAAATGCATAATTGGCAAAGATCCCTGTATTCCGGTATGGCCCGTATGTGTCATTAAAAGCCATTAATCCCAGGGCAACCCGGTCTTTTTTCAGTGGTGCATGCGCATTAAATACCTGTGTAACGGGCGATCCGTTAAACCCGGTCCATTGTTGCCTGTAAACCAAAGAAACGGCAAAGTTTTCCTTGCTGCCGGCATAAGCAGGATTTAATGCCAGACCGTTCCTCATATATTGGGAAAAAACCGGATAACTTTGAGCACCAGCTTCAAGAAATGAAACCAAAACCAGAAAAATGGTTAAAAAATATTTCATTGCCGTTTTATAATTATATATCCACTCATTTTCTCCACACCATCATCCCAATAAATATACAAAGCATAATAATAGATGTCT
>DAOVQI010000087.1 GCA_030628785.1 Bacteroidota bacterium | reverse complement strand
AAGAGTCTAGGAATATAAGAGTTTCCTTTCGACCTTTTGACTATTCGACCTCTTCGACTTTGTCACTCTTCGACTTTCGACTGTTTGACCTTTCGACTGTTATTATTTTAGGCACTTTAGTCACTTCTTTTTTTAGGCATTTCGTCTTTCAGGCATTCTTTCTTTCGAATCTTTATGTAGATTGAAATTACAAGAGCCAGAAGAAAAAGAACCAGGGTAACCGTATCCACCAGTTCGGCATTGAAATCCAAACCGGTCAGTCTGTCTGTAATATACTTGATATACGAATTTGGCAGGTTATGATGTCCCAGCTTTTGTAAAACCCTGAAATGCCAGTCGGTAAAGGGGCAGTATCCAAATCCGTAAAAAATTCCAAGAATAAACCATGATCCGCCTGTTAGTAACAGGGTAATCAGGTTTAATCTGCGGGTGGATTTCCAAATCCATCCGAACAAGTTAAACAGGATTAGTATGAAATGGAAAACAAGAAAAAAGTAATCCAGAAACTTTAACATGTTTACCAATTAATAACAATCTTTCCCATTGATTTACGGCTCTCAAGATATTCATGTGCCCGTGCTATCTCTTCTGCTTTAAATGAAGAACCTACATAGGGTTTGATTTCTTTGTTTGCAGCAAGGTTCATTACACTTTGCAGTGTTTTTTGAAGAATTTCAGGTTTAAAATCGGCTATGCGTAACATGTTCACACCGATAATTCCTGTTGAAGTCATCAACAAACCAACAGGATGGATAAAACCGAAATTAAACATAAGTTTCAGGGAAGGAATAAGTCCTCTTTTTCTGGTCAACTGTTCAGAAGCCCCAAATGTAATTATCCGGCCTCCATGTGCAAGTAGTTTTCTGCTCTGTTTAAATGATTTTCCTCCGATGGGATCAAAAATTACATCGATTTTATTATTTTTCCTTAGACGATTAATTTCTTCCACGAAGTTACTTTTCCTGTAATTGATCGGGTAATCCACTCCGTTTTCTTCCAGGAATTTTACTTTTTCATCCGAACCTGCCGTTCCGTAAACAACACATCCTTTTCTTTTTGCCAGTTGAATAAAAGCAATACCTACTCCACCTGCAGCAGCATGAATTAAAACATGATCGCCTTCTTTAATGTTTGCCATATCATAAGCAGCATAATAGGCCGTACAATACTGTGTAACCAGAGCTGCAGCAGAACTATTGTCTATATTCTCCGGAACAGGATATACAACCATTTCATGGATTGCTACATATTCAGCATACCCCCCAAACCGTGTAAATGCAGCAACCTTTTGTCCCGGTTTCAGTTTTTCGACATCCTCTCCCACTTTTTCAATCGTTCCTACAACTTCATAACCCAGAATACATGGTAATGATGGAGCTTCACGGTATAATCCCCTCCTGGCCATTACATCAGCGAAATTCAAACCAAAAGTTTCTACTTTTATCAGGACATCTTTTTTCCCGGGTTGGGGTTTTTGAGTTTCCCTTATTTCGAATGACTTGTCGGATTTCCCGTACTTTACTAAAAATATAGCTTTCATAAAATATGTAAGAATTAAAATTAAAGTAACTATTTAGAGTCTGTCAATAATGTCGATAAAATAAAAAAATGAATAAAGAAGAATTAAATTAATCTAATTAACCTAATTGACCTAATTTCTAAATAAATCCCAAAAACCAAGTCCCCCTGTTTTGTGCAACGCGTGACACAAACTTAGAATTTGACTATTTCAGTAGTTTTTTCTGCTCATCATTTAGATTGAGAATTTTCGCTTTTATTTCTTTAGATTATGGTAATTGATATGTTAACGGTTGTCTATTATGCCAAATAGAGTGCTCTACAGTAGGCCTACTTTCGTTTAACTTGACTGACCAAAGATAATTACCAAAATAAACTGTAGCGGAAGTGACAAAAAAGACAGCCTCCTTTTTGTCTATTATACCTGAATTTTGTTTTTTTCTATTGTGTTTCTGTGCAATTTGAACACTAATGGAACCATTACGGTTCTTATTTTTCCTTATAAACATGCAGCAAATATACATTGCATGACCCAAAATCACTAAAAATATTCACTAATAATCTATTTATTAGGCATTTAAAATTTTTGGATTTCACCCTTGCACAAAACAGGAATATATGAATTAACTCACTGCTCTGTGAAATAGTGATAAAATCGTTTGATCTTTAGCTCAATTTAACAGGACATGTTTGACGTAAGGGGTTTGAGCTAATACCATAAGTATAGGAAATTACAAAGAAATTTCCAGGACAAGATATTTAATGAAGGGAATAAAAATAAGATAAAGGTTGAAAATTCTTAGCCTTAGCCTTAGCCTCAGCCTTAGCCTTCATTTGGAGTTTATTCCCTGTTACAGAGGGGCATCGAGAACTACATGGACACCTAAGGTATGGTTTAACGAATCGGCAATGCTGAGTTCATACGTGCATTTTTCTTGTCCGATTGGTATTTCGTATGTATAATCTACAGGAATCAATTCGTATTTGACTTGATTAATATATAGTTTTATGTAAGCTTCCCTGTAGGCTTTATCATACCGTTCATAACCGGTAGTTGAAGCCGGCAGTATTGTCCCATATGTATGGTCACCTGAATAAGTATCTACATAAACACTGTCGAAAATCTGAGTGGTTAAATTCCTGATCCTAATATCAGTAGGACCCTCCGGTGATTTCTTTCTGCATCCCCAAACCAATAAGATGCCAACAAGGCTAACCAAAAAAACAAAAATGAATTTTCTTTTTTTCATGATAATATCTTTTAATGTAACTATTCAGTTTTATTGAGTCACTTTTTAAAATTCAAGTTGATTGTTATAAGTTATACGTTATACGTTATACGTTATAAGTTATACGTTATAAGTTATACGCTATAAACTAATATCAATTAACCTATAACTTAAATTTTTTCAATTGTCGAGCTAAACAACCATCCCTTATTTCCGTCACTTAATTTAATTTCAGTCCAGTTGCCCAAACTATCGACAACAGATACTTTTATTCCCTCATGAATCACAAAAAGATCTGTTCCCGTTTCATCCGGTGAACTTTTTACCGTTACCACAGGACTGAATACAATAGCTGCATTATGATTTATAACGATTTTTTTGTGATGATAAGAAAAAACAAATGCTGAAACCGAAATAAATAAGAAAACAATACTTAGCCAGAACGAAAACTTTTTTACTCTGAAAACATTTATATACAAATATAAAGAAAATAGCATGAGGAATGTAATAAAAGTAATGATACTTAATAAAGCCCAGAAGTCAGTGGAAAATAGCTGTACGAATGCATAATGCCATTGTCGTAAAAAAAACTGAGGCAGGGCGTCAATTTTATCAACGGTAAAAATTCTGGCCAGTTCAAGATTATGTTGTATGTCTTCATCATTTGGAGAAAGAAGGATCGCTCTTTCGTAATTAAGGATAGCATAATTTAATTTGTTGGATTTAAAGTATGCATTACCCAGGTTATAATAGAGATCTGCTGCTTCAAATCCTGAACCAAGTATTTTTTCGTACACCTGAATTGCCTTCTCAAACTCGCCCTCGGTGAAATATTTGTTGCCAAGATCCACCTGATTTTCCAGATCCTGACCAATTACTTCCGGTGTAATAATAAACAGGAATAGTATAAATATTTTTAATCTCACTGAGTATTGTTTTTCGGAACTAATAACGAATAACATAATAACTACCTGAAAAATTACCTTTTGTAATTTTTCAGGTTAAGTTTTTGTTCGAATTTGCTGATTATTTTTAATGTATTTTCATATACTGTCGCTAAAGGAGCTGATTCTTCAGCCGGTGCATATTGAGCGTATTCACAGGCATCTATTAATTCAACGATCTGACAAATCAGTGATTCTTCGATTTTGTATTCCTTAAGGATTTTTACGGAAGTTTCTTTCGAAAGTTTCGAAACCGGTATATTGAGTTTGTCACTTAAATACCCCCATATTGCCTTTAAAATCTCTTCATAAAACTTTTCCCTGTTTTTTTCCTTTTGATAAGAACGGGCAATTTTCAATCTCTTCCTCGCAACTTTGTTTGCTCTCCTGTTTTTCACCAAAATCAGGTTTGTTCTTCGTTTGATTCGTTTTCTGTAAAAAATAAAAATGACGGAAAATAAAACCAGAGCACCAACATACCCCAAAATAAAGAAAGTGGATCCAAAGATGGTTTTATCTTTTTGTCTGAGTTTCATTCTTCCTGTTTTTATAAACCGGATATCACTACCGAGGAGGCGGATGTCTTCTTTCGAAAATCCGGAAATAACAGTAGTTTCCTCTTCATCGGCTTTCTCAACTCTGATGTTAAACTCGTTTGAGGAAATCGTTTTATATCTTTCCTGCCCGGGATCAAAGTACGAAAACTCAATAGGTGGTATGCGGTAGTTGCCGGCATGCCGTGGAATAATCAGATACTCAAAATTTCTCGAACCGGTTGAGCCACTGGTGGTATTTGCTATTTTTCCTGAAATTTTCGGATCATATGTTTCAAAGTCAGGTGGAAAATGAATACTGGGTGCTTCTAAGATTTTCAGGTTACCAGTACCGGAAATATTTACTTTTAAGGATATGGCATCATTCACTTTGACTTCCGTTTTATCAACCAAAGCCGACATTTTTAATGAACCTACGGCACCTTTAAATGTGGCCGGCTTTTTTTCCGGCAACGTATTCACCTTTATTCTTACCGGGGGACTCGTAATCAGTTTTTTATTGGTCCGGTATGAATCAAAGAAATCATCAAAAAAGCTGTCAAACAGATTACGGGTACTTTTTCTTACTCTCTGCTGAAGCAAACAAACCAGTTCAACAGGATCTATTTCGATTTCTCCGCTTCTTTGCGGGAAAAGAACAACCCTTTGCAGAACGCCGGTACCATAGATTTGTCCGTTTACGTTTTCACGTTCTAAAGCTTTCAATGGTGGTGTTTCAATATCCTGTTTGAAAAAACCGTTAAAAGAAGAAAACTTTACATTTTCGAAACCGGATAAATTGACTCTGGAGTATATCTTTACAGTGGCAATGATGTGTTCTCCCAGATAGACTTCCCGCTTATTAACCAAAACCCGTATAAATAGATCTTCCTTATTCACATCAACAACCTCACCGGCACTTTTATCAGAAGGCTGCCGGGTGACAGGTTGTGTTGGAGCCGTTCCTTTAACAACTTCAATTTTTAAGGGATTTGATTCATGCGTTTTCTTTTTAATACTTACCTGTGCCGGAGGAATGTCATAATTCCCTTCTTTTGCCGCCTGTAATATATAGGAATAAGTATATGAAACGGAACGGGTTATCTTGCCATTAATGATCTGGGTACTTTGATTATATGAAGTACTTGGCCCCATAATAACGTAAAACTCACTCAGATCAGGAGCATTAAAAGCATTCACTTTAGTATTAATTGTAAATGCAAGCCGGAACTGCTCCCCCACTGCCACAACTTTTGGTGCTGAAGCGGTAAAATTGATATCCTGGGCGGAAAGACTCCAGGTAAAAAGAAATGATACAATTAAAATAATTAACCTTCTCATTTACAAATAAATTACCATTCTTTTGTTGTTCTGACTTTCTTTTGTTTTGCTTTTGCTTTTTTAATTTTTTCCTGTATGTTCTTTTCATCATTAGCAAGTGCTTCCAGCAGGCGCCTGGCGTCTTCTTTTGATATCTGGTCAGGTTTGGGTTGCTGTTGCTGCTTGTTCTTATCTTGTTGTTCTTGCTTCTGTTCCTGTCGATCCTGTTGTTGCTCTTTATCCTGATCCTGATTTTGATCTTTTTGTTTCTGGTCCTGATCTTGCTGTTGCCGTTGTTGTTGCTGCTGCTGTTTTAACAGATCCTGGGCATATGCAAGATTATATTTTGTTTCCAGGTCATCCGGATTATTTCTCAGGGCATTTTTATAACATTCAATGCTTTCCTCCAACCGATTGGCTTTTAATAGTGAATTACCCAGATTATGAAAGGTTTTTGCGCGGCTTATTTTATCCGTATTCATCTGAGAAGCCCCATTGAATTCACCTGCAGCATCTTCATACTTTTCCTGTTTGTATATGGCATCGCCCAGGTTAAACAATGCATTAAATGAATTGCTTTCCTCTTCAAGGGCTTTCCGGTATGATACTTCTGAATTTTCGTATTCCTCTTTTCCAAAATGTTTATTTCCCTCCCTTATATATTTCTTCTCTTTTTGGGAAAAAACCATAATATTATTCAAAAGTAGTATGAATATTAACAGAAGATATTTCATTTTACCTTAAAAAGTTTTATATTTTTCAAATATTTATTTTTTCTTTCCAGGATCATAAATTCAAGAAGAAGGAAAAACAGCGCTATCCCAATTAAATACTGAAACCTTTCGTCATATTCAGAGTAAATCATGGCTTCAAATTCCTGTTTTTCCATTTTATTTATTTCATCAAAAAGTGCATTCAATCCCAATCGGGTATTTGTTGACCGGATATAAACTCCTCCGGCAGCTGTTGATATTTTCTGCAACATAGATTCATCGAGTTTACTGATTATGGTATTTCCATGATTATCTTTTCTGAACACTTTTTGCCCTGTGGAAGAATATACAGGTATTGGTGCGCCTTTTGGTAAACCGACACCAATTGTATGAACTATAATTCCTTTTTCAGCAGCCTTTTTAGCCATTTCAACGGCATCGTCCTCATGATTTTCTCCATCGGTAATAATAATCAGTACTTTGCTGGCTTCCATGTCAGGAGTAAAGGAATTCATCCCAAGGTCGATAGCCGATCCTATAGCTGTTCCCTGTTTTGGTACAATTTCAGTACTGATTGCCGATAAAAACAATTTTGTTGAAGCGTAATCGGTAGTAATCGGGACCTGGGTATACGCATCGCCTGCAAATACAATTAGTCCTATCTTATCATCCTGCAGCTTTTCAACCAGCTTTGATATGGCTTGTTTTGCTCTTTCCAACCGGTTTGGTTGGATATCTTCTGCCATCATGGAATTTGACACATCCAGTGCTATTACCAGTTCAATTCCTTTACGTTTTACTTCTTTCAGTTTTGATCCGAACTGCGGACGCGCAAGTCCAAGTACTATCCCTGTCAGGGCAAGAAGCAAAACAACAAATTTCACAATTGGTCTGCCATCGGATACATCCGGCATCAATTGAGCCAGAAGGCTAACATTGCCATATTTATTTATCGCACTTTTCCTGATTTGCCGGCTTATCACAAATATTATCATCAATAAAGGAATGAGCAGCAATAAGTATAAATATTCGCTATTTGCAAAACGAAACATATTAGGATTCTTTTTGTTTTATATAAAAGTATCTTAGTTCTTAAATTTTTACAGATAAATCAGAACAAATTGGTAAAAAATCACAAATCACAAAAATCAATAAACAAATAAATTCCAATAAACAATTATTTAATGACCAAATAATAACTTGAGAATTACACTATTGCAAATCGGACATAAACTATTGTTTGAAATTTGGGAAATTGTAATTTGTTTTTTGTGATTTGTAATTTACAGTTTTTACCTGGTTTATGGTATATTCCTTAAAATTGTATTTCTAATCAATAATTCAGAAAGAATCAGTATCCCAGCCAGCAGAACGAAGGGAAAATATTCCTCCTGTTTTTTACTATACTCCTTTACATCGATTTTAGATTTTTCGAGCTGATCGATTTCTTTATAAATTTCGATCAGTTTTTTATTATTGGTAGCCCTGAAATAGCGACCGTTGGTCATCTGCGCTATTTCTTTCAGCATTTCTTCATCGATTTGAACCGGCATATTTTGGTACTGGATACCATAAAGGGTCTGAACCGGATAAGGAGCCATTCCTTTAGTGCCAACACCTACCGTATATACTCTTACTCCGAAGGTTTTTGCAATTTCGGCAGCTGTCAGGGGAGCAATATCCCCCATGTTATTTACACCATCGGTTAATAAGATGGCAACTTTGCTGATGGCTTTGCTGTCTTTTAACCGGTTAATACTGGTGGCTAATCCCATACCAATGGCTGTTCCATCTTCAATCATACCACTTTCAATATCCCTGAACAGGTTTATTAATACAGCATGATCTGTGGTAAGAGGGCATTGTGTAAAACTTTCACCACTAAATACCACCAAACCGATCCGGTCGTTTGGCCGTCCTGAAATAAACTCAACAGCAACGTTTTTAGAAGCTTCAAGCCGGTTGGGTTTAAAATCCCGGGCTAACATACTGCTTGATATATCCACTGCCAGAATAATGTCAATGCCTTCCGTAATTACATTTTGCCATTTATCGGTTGACTGTGGTCTGGCAAAAGCCAGGATCAAAAAGGCCAGGCCAATGATCCTGAAGGCAAACAGGATGGGCCTCAGGTAGTGCTTGTAAGTTTTTGGGTTTTTTTCAAATCCCTCAATCGTTGATATTTGTAAGCTAGCCTGGCTTGTTCTTTGTTTTAGGATATACCATATAACCATTGGTACTAAAACCAATAGCAGATACAAAAAATCCCGGTTTGCAAAGGTAATATGACTCATTTAGTTCTCTGTTTCTGTTAATTCAGGCACTCCTTCTATTACTTTTGTGACTTTTTTCGTTTCATTCACAAATATATATGCATTCAGCATATTTGTTTCATTCTCATCGGGCAATGGCCTGGCTTTGGCAAATTTCACCAGGTCTGCACAGTTCAACATATCTTTTAGCAGACCAAATACCCTATTATCATTAAATCCGGTATCAAGCAACGATTGTAATATTTCTTCTGTTGTTTGTTCCATAGACTTAATCTCATACCTGCCTTCTAAATAGATCCTGATAATCCCGGTTAGTCTTGTATAGTAACGTTTAACCTTATTCTGCTGCCATATTTTTTCTGATTTAAGCTTATCCAACTCCCTCAGTGCAATAATATGTGCCGGTTCCAATGGTTTTTTTATCGTAATGAATGGTTGATCCTGTTTTTTCTTTTTTATAAAATAATAAATAGTCAAAATAAAAAGTACAAAAATCAGCCCTCCAAAAATAAACGGAGCTATTTCCCGGAAACCAACCGGTGCCCTGTATGGCATCTTTATATCGAAAATGGCCTGACTGGTGTCACTTGGTGCAATATCTGTTCTTGATACCTTAAGAAATAAAGGCCTGGTCTTAAGCTTGACTGCTATTGTATCCTTTTGATAACTTACCTGGAAGGGTGGAATTGTATAAAATCCACTATCATAGCAGGTGATTAAAAAGTTTTGTTTTAAAAGTATCTGGTTGTTCTCTAAAAATGTTGTGTCAATATTTGTTTTTTCCAGTATTTCAATCTTTCCGGTCAGGGTATCGAATAACTCAGGAAAATCCAGGTGCAACCCATTCGGTTGTGTTATCTCCAGGCTCAAATTCACCTGATCGCCTATCAGGATATGAGATGAGTCGAGTTTGGCTTTCAGATAAACTTCCTGGGAAAAGGTAAATGAGGAATACAGTACTAAGGTTATGAACAAAAAAATATACCTCATGCGGATAAATGCTAAGACCCTAACACAATTAAACCGGAAGTTCCAAAATACAAGCATCAAATTTCAAATAAATTTCAAGATACAATCATCTACCAAAGGTATACACATGGCAAAATTTCAAACTACAAATAACAAAAAATTTACCCCGTGAAATAATCCCGTCCGCCTGGTGGATCGGGATTAAATCTACGATTTATTTCACGGGGCAGGTAAATTTCAAGTTCCAAATTCTGCCACAGGCATGCCTTCGGCAAAAACTCCAAACCCTTCTTAATAAAAGCAATATTGATATTTTAGTCATTGTGATTTGCGATTTGTTTGTATTTTGTGTTT
>DAOVQI010000257.1 GCA_030628785.1 Bacteroidota bacterium | reverse complement strand
CATGAGCGAAGCGAGTAATTTAACAATTTTACAACATTACCTTCTTTGCCTCCTGTTACTGATTCTGCTATTACCACCTTCGCCTCTATATGCGAATAAGAATTAATTACCCGGAAAATAATGCCATTCGACGAAAGGAATTTCATAATAAATCATCTTATTCCGGAAAGAAAATCGAACTGTCACCATAACTTAGAAACCTGAAGTTATTCTCAAGAGCAAAATCATATACTTTTCTCCAATCTTCTCCAATAAAGGCTGAAACCAATAGAAGCAAAGAGCTGCGTGGCATATGAAAATTGGTGATCAAACCATTAACCAATTTGAAAGAATATCCGGGCACAAGCATGATCCGGGTTGAAGCATTCAGGTTTTCGGTTCTTTTATCTTTCATAAAATCAAGAACAGTGTTCAACGATTCCTTCGTGGATAAATCATCGGACAGGTGATACCCATCCCACTGCGAAATTGAAAGGTCTTCAGGTTTCTGTATGATACCACGGTTTATTTTGACACCTAACCAATAAATACTTTCAAGCGACCTCATAGAGGTTGTGCCCACTGCAATGATTTGGTTCAGGTTTTCTAAGATATGTTCAATCCCTGTTTTATCAAAATAGAAATGCTCTGTATGCATTTCATGATCCGTAACTATATTGGATTTTATAGGCTGGAATGTCCCAATGCCTACATGCAGTGTCAGTTCGACCTTACTAATGTTTTTTCTTGCTATTTTGTTAAAAACACTATCAGTAAAATGAAGACCGGCTGTCGGGGCAGCAACCGATCCCTTGTGCCGGGAATAGACTGTTTGATAACGGTCTTTATCCAAAGCTACGGCCTTCCTGTTTAGATAGGGTGGGATAGGGGTGAGTCCTGTTGATTCTAATACTTCACTAAACGATAGTCCCGTAGCATTCCATTTGAATTCGATCAATGGTGAACCATTTGATGTTATTTTTTTTGTTGCCCTAAGGACATATTTATTGCCCTCAAATTTGAACGGTCGTTGTAAAGAATCACTTTTCCATTTTTTTTGATTACCGATGATACATCTCCAGACAACTTTCTGTTTTTGCTGAAACGCAAGCATATAATCATTGGGTTCTACCGGTTCAAGACAGAAAATCTCAATTCTGGCACCGGTAGGTTTCTGAAACAATATCCTTGCTTGTATTACTTTTGAATTATTAAAAACCAAACAACTTCCGCGATTAATATATTCGTCGATGTTCTTAAAAAGGTCTTCTTTGACGCTTCCGTTTTTTAATATAAGAAGTTTGGATTCATCCCGTTTATCCAGCGGGTATTTCGCTATTCTTACAGGAGGAAGGTTATAGGAATAGTTTTTAACTGAGATATTCTGGTATGAAGCCTTAGTTCTATTTTTATAATTATCTTTCACAATATTTTACACTATTTTACGGCAAAATTAACAAATTCATAAAACCCCGACAGGGTTACTCGTACTCCGACTTCAGAGGCTGTGTAAAAACGTATTTCCAAATAAATTTTCACACAACCTCTTCAGTTCGGGTTATGCCACAGGCCTGCCTGAATGACTTCGGTCGGGCGGGCATCCCTGCGGGACATGTCGAGACCCAAAGGGTTTAAAAAATCCTTAGGGTCTTTTGTAAAAAAACGACTCGGATAGCCGTTCTACGAAAAAAATAGTAATTTTGTAATTAAAGCAGACCGTTCTATCGCTGTCCCGTTGTAATTAATGGGAGAGAGGAAAGTCCGGACAACACAGAGCACCAGGCTTCCTAACCGGAAGATACCCGTGAGGGTATAGTAATGGAGCAGAAAATAACCGTCCGCCTCCCGAAACCCGATAGTTATCGGGTTCGGGATGGCGGATAAGGGTGAAAAGGTGAGGTAAGAGCTCACCGGTCCTCCGGGTGACCGGGGGAGCCGTTCATCTCCTGGGTTGAAAGACCATGTATACCGGCGCCTGAGGGCTGCTCGTCCGATGCCGGGGGGTAGGTCGCTTGATTCCTGGAGTGATTCAGGAACCAGATAAATGATAGAAGTCCTGTCCAGTGTCTTTTACAGACAACGGATCAGAAAACAGAATCCGGCTTACAAGTCTGCTTTTATTTCTCTTTTAAAAACTCTTCTTTTGTAATGGTTTTGATTGGATCAATACCGGCTTTACCAAGCAGCTTATTCGCCTGAACTAGATCAGTATTCAGAACTTCCTCTACTTTTTTATCCATCTTTTCAACTTCTTTTTCAAACAGATCCAGGCCTTCAATTTGTGATTTTGTAGGTTTGCCCTGATAAAAAATACTGGTTGCATAAATAAATGCAATTTTTTCACGCAATTTTTCTTCCCCGGTAATTCCTCCAAGTTTTGTAGCTACCATTTCCTTGTGAAGTGTCTCCAGCTTATCGGCCAAAGCGGTAAGTTTCTTCTTTACTGAAGATTTTAATGAGCCGGAATTAACCAATTTTCTTGCCTTCTCCATTACAACAGTGGCTTTTTTATCGATAAAAGCAAGATTTTCAAGCATTTCATATCCCTTGTTCACTGTTTGTCTTTGGATTGCCCGGTCTTTTTCCGAATGAGGTGTATCAGTATCCTGTACCAGATCAATCTTTCCCTCATAAATGTCGTTTTCCTTGACCAGCTTTACTGTGTATGTGCCCGGATCGTAAAATGGTCCTAACATTGCAAATTGGGCAATGGAAGGTGACGAAGGCACCTTCGGCGGTTTTTTCGTAACAACCCACGGAACCCTGTTTATTCCTTTTCGTTTACCGGCTGGTAGTTTTTTAACAAAATTTCCTTCTGAATCGTATATCTCGAGGTGCATATCGCCAAATACATGTCTCTTTTTCAGGTAGTATGTGATGATTGCAGCATTAGTGGGATTTCTGCCAATGAATTCATCGTCGCCGCTCCATCCTTGTCCAAGAAAAAATTGACCTGTAACATATGGTTGCGATTCCAGAAAAGCGACATCCTTGTCCAGTAGCTCAGGAGTAATTTGCCTAAGAGCTGTAATATCATCAACAATCAAAACACCACGACCGTGCGTACCCAATACAAGATCGTTCTCCCTTGGATGGATCACAATTTCCCTTACAGATACGTTTGGAATTTTGCCTTTCATTTGGGCCCACGACTGCCCATCATCAAATGAAACGAAAAGTCCAAATTCGGTTCCGAGGAAAAGCAGGTCTGGGTTTACAAAATCCTGAACTACACAATGGCAATAACTGCTAATATTCTCATCAGTCAACGATTTCCAGGTTTGTCCGAAATCAGAGGTTTTAAATACATAGGGCGTTTTATCCCCGGTCTTGTGCCCATCGAATGTAACATAAGCAGTGCCTGGTTCAAATGTACTTGCGTAAATAAATGAGCACCATGTATTGGCAGGTAAACCCGGAATGTTACCGGCAACATTTGTCCATGTCTTTCCTTCATCCAGTGTAACCTGGAGATTTCCGTCATCTGTTCCTGCCCAGATCACCTTTGGGTCTTTTGGCGATTCTTCAATGCTGACAATGGTGCAATGATTTTCAGCGGTAGAATTATCAAGTGTTAATCCGCCGGTTTCATATTGTTTTTGCTTTTCCGGATCATTTGTTGTCAGATCATGTGAGATTCTTTTCCAGCTATCTCCCTTATCAAAAGATTGGTACAAATACTGGGCGCCTACATACAAAGCATCACGGGTTGGGCTAAATGCAATACCGGCATTCCAATTAAACCGAAGGGGTTCGACATCTTTTTCTTTATAGGGTTTTATCAACTTTATTTCCTTAGTATTTTTAAAGTACCTGAAAAACTGGCCTCCCTGGAACTGCCAGTAAATCAAATTATTATCCAATGGATCAGGAATTAAATAAAATCCATCTCCCATACCAACACTTTTCCAATCGGCATTGTAAATTCCTCCTGGCTTTTCCGATGGTCCATACCATGATCCATTATCCTGTAATCCTCCATATACATTGTATGGTTTTTCCATATCAACCGCAACATGATAAAACTGGGAAACGGGAAGATTTCTTAATGGATTCCAACTGCTTCCTCTGTCGCGTGAAACATAAACGCCTCCATCAGTTCCAAGATACAACAGGTTGTTATTCTTCGTGCTTACCCAAAGTGCATGCATATCAGGATGAACGTTTCCACCGGCAACATATGCAACCCTGAAATTTTTTCCTTTATTATCACTTGCATTTAAATTAAAGCTGGGTTTATACACCCGGTTTGTATCCACCGGATCAGCAAGTATATATGAAAAGTAGAAAGGTCTTTCCTTTATAGGTATAGTGGTATTCACCTTAGTCCATGATCCACCTTTATCCTCTGATCGGTAAAGTGCAGAACTGTCGGATTCAATAAGAGCATACACTATGTTTGGGTCGGCTGGGGATACATCCACAGCAATTCTTCCAAGGATGCCTCCAGGAAGATCTTTTGTTAACCGTTCCCAGTTTTTACCCCCGTCTGTGGTTTTATACAATCCGGAACCTTGTCCCCCTGACCGGAATGTCCATGCCTTCCTGCGAAAATCCCACATGCCTGCATATAAGATGTCAGGATCTTCCGGATCCATTGTAATATCGGCACAACCGGTGTTTTCATCCACATACAGGACTTTCTCCCAGGTTTTACCTCCGTCTGTTGTTTTAAAAACTCCGCGTTCTTCATTGGCATTCCATAAATGGCCAAGAGCTGCCACATAAACTACATCTGAATTTTCCGGGTGAACAACAATACGGCCAATCCTTTCGGTGTTTTCAAGGCCAATATTTTTCCAGGTTTCTCCTCCATTGGTGGTTTTATAAATCCCATCCCCAATAGAGACACTGTTTCGGGTCCATGGTTCACCCGTTCCTACCCATACCGTATCAGGATGATTCTGGTCAATCGCTATAGCCCCAATGGATTGGGCATATTTATCAAAAACAGGTTTAAACTTGGTTCCGCCATTGGTGCTTTTCCATAATCCGCCGCTTGCAGCACCCACATAAAGAATCCTGGGATCCTTTTTATAAGCATCGATAGCTGAAATCCTGCCACTCATGATTGCCGGACCGATATGCCTGGCTTTAAAATCACCAATTGTCGATGATTTCATTTTTAAAACATTCTGCGCATTTAGTCCCTGATTATTGATAAATAAAAAAGAAATCAATACAAGAAAAAAAAGCAAAAACTTTTGTTTATTCATCCGATGATTCATAATGGTTGTGTTTTTGGTTAGATATTTTCAAGCAGATAAACAAGCTGGCACAAAGCCCACCACGATAATATGTTTGATTAATTCAAATTTTAAAAAGCCTCGTCCAAAGGGAGTAGTAATGTCCTTTTGGTTATACTTTTTAAAAAGAAATATCAATAAAATTT
>DAOVQI010000071.1 GCA_030628785.1 Bacteroidota bacterium | reverse complement strand
GTAATGAAGAATTACTCGTATCCCGACTTCAGTTCGGGCTACGAGTAATTTTGAAAAAACCCTCTTTTAAGCTTTGTCGATTTACCCGGTTAACCCTGTTAATTTATGAAAAAACATATCTTTGTCGGTAAATAAAAATTTATACTTGTTGTGAAAAGCTCAGAAATTCAAAAGATCTTCGATTCTTTTAACAATTCTCAAATCCTTATCATCGGTGATTTAATGATCGATGCTTATTTATGGGGAAAGGTAGAACGGATATCACCTGAAGCCCCCATTCCAATCATTACATGTACCAAAAAAGAAAACCGTTTAGGCGGAGCCGCCAATGTTGCGTTAAATATTAAAGCATTGGGAGCAAAACCATCGCTTTGTTCTGTTATTGGGGACGATGAAAAAGCAAAAGTATTTTTTGAACGATTACAAATCAGGTCAATTGACAGCAATGGGATTGTTGTCAGTAAAGAAAGAAAGACAACCGTAAAAACCAGGATAATCAGCAACAATCAACACCTGCTCCGTGTAGATGAGGAGGATGATGAATATATATCATCTGATCTTGAACAGGAACTTTTTAACAAGATACAATCGTTAATATCCAGCCAAAAAATTGATGCTATCCTGTTTGAGGATTATGATAAAGGCATCATCACCCCGTTTATTATTAAAAAAACGGTTGAATTGGCTAATAAAAATAATATGCCAACCTTGGCTGATCCCAAGAAAAGAAATTTTAACTTTTACAAGAACATCACCTTATTCAAGCCAAACTTCAGAGAAATAACTGACGGATTAAAAGTTGAGATAAAGAAAGGAGATTTTGAGGCATTATCCAGGATAGCTAATACACTTCATAAAGAAAGGCAAATCGATAAAATTCTGATCACCTTATCAGAACTGGGTGTTTATATAAGTGATAATGGAAAATATCATATTATACCTGCCGAGGTACGGGAGGTTGTTGATGTTTCAGGAGCCGGTGATACATTGATAAGCACTGCGGCTTTGTGTTTAGCGGCTGGTTTACCTTCCAGGGAAATTGCTGTTATAGCGAATCTTGCCGGCGGACTGGTTTGTGAAAAGGTTGGAGTTGTACCGGTTGATAAGAAAGAGTTATTAGAAGAGTGTATAAAAGTCGTCTGATGACTTCCGTTCGTCCGACGAGTATTTTTCACAATATGACTAGCCCCGCCATTCTCCCAAAGGGATCGCTATGCGAATAGCGGGGGTCAAGAAGAACTAATAATAACCGGCGCAACTACCATCGTTACCAGTAGGTAAAAGCTATCCATGCGCCGCAATAAACCGGCCAGCTTACTGTTCATGCCCTGACTAAACACGTGGCTGTTAAAACCAATTAATTCCTTTTCCCAGGGATTACAGTTCGCTACGCTCACTGTTATCCCGGTTTGGAAAGAAACTAAAAGACAGAATTCAGATTACACTCCCTTTTAATTATTCTTACTTATACTGTTCGACCACCGCCAGAACGCTCCAATAGTTATCAACAAGGAATCCTTCATATCCCCAACATTCTCCATCCCAGGTTCTCCAATCTTTAGTCATCCCATTATCACAATCTCCCTGGAAGTTTCCGTCTTCCATACCTTTCAGTAGCGGAAATAAAATCTTTTCCGCATCTTTTTTACGACCTAAATGATAGAGTGCTTTTAGAGTAAAGTAAACGTAATTTCCGGAGGCTCCGCCATTTTCATATTTCTGCCATCCATCATTTAATTCATCAGATGTGCTTCCTCCCCAACGAGGATCGTGGTGCGTATAGTCATCTCTCTTTACTGGAATTAGATTCCCCGGTAACCCAAGTTCGAAGTTCTTAAATCCAACCTCATCAATTTTTCTTAGCATTACATCCATGATTTGGTTTCCTTGTTCTTTGCTAACCAGATCATATGCAATTGCCATTGCATTAACAAATGTGAAATAGTAATCATGCAACTCTCCATCTGCACTTTTCCATCCTGCCAAAACCCCGGTTTCAGGATTTATGAAAGTATCATAGAAATTGGTTCTTAATTTTTCGGCAAAATCACTATAACGTTTTGCGTTCTCTGTGTCACCCATTTCATTACTTACCATCGCAAATTTAGTTATAGCACGATATGCCAGGGTGTTTGAATAAGCATCCTTATGTCCGAAACCAATGGTATCCCACCAATTTGCAGGCCTCATTTCAGGGCCACCAGACCAACTACCGGAATTGCCACTAAACCCGTATTCTATTATCCCATCACCATCACAATCTCTATCGATAATCTCTTCTGCCCAAACCACTAATCCCTTATAGTTCTTCTTTATCCATTTAGTGTTATTAGTTCCTTTATAGTAATTACAGGCAGCTATTAATAAGGAAGGATAAGTATCCAGAGATGACGATTGACCACCCCATTTTACAAGTTCTGTTCCCTCTGCATCATATGTATAACCTTTCATGCCATATCCTTTGGTTCCTTCCAGGTAACGATCAACTGTCATTCCGACAAGATCAATAGCTTTTAAATCATCTACCAGGTTTGGTGCAAAAAGTGCTACCTCTGAATATCCATACTGCACAAATGCACATGAATCACTTGACGAATTATTTGCCAATACCATTACATTAGGGTTGACCTGAAAAGTATTAATATAATTTCTTCTAAAACCATCAAAACGAGCATCTCCGGCAACCTTCCCGAGTTTGGGATATATTGCATCTATTTCGAAACTGTACTCAACCGTTTTATTTCTTTTATCAGCAGCAGGAAAAGAGATCTGAACAAAATGAATCGGTACATTCATCCTTTTAGAGGTATAGTCTAACAATTTGACCAGTTCTGATCTTACCTTAAAAGACCCCATATCGGGTAAATGAATTACACACGGAGTACTAATTTTGTTTTTTCCCGGTACCAATCCTAATACAGTGGCATGATTTTTCCTTTGGTTGAATCTTATTACCCATGGTACATTACTCTCAACAAAATTAGATCTTAGTATAAACCCCTTTTTTGTCGGAACAAATTCCCAGGCAGCCGTTTTTTTATTACCCGTTACAAAATACCTTGTAATATTATTTTTTGTTTCTGAACTGAAAATAGTCTTACTAAGTTTCTCTAAAATAAGCGGACTATTATCAAGTTTTGATTTACCCAGTGAATCAACCGAAAAGTAATCGAATCGAGGATAGGCCGGATTAAGTGAATAATTAAAGTATTTTGAATCAATTTCTACTGATTCATTAGCATACAATTTACCAATCGGACCTAATGAAAACAACATACCTGTGAATGCCATTTTTTTAATAGCTTCTCTTCTATCCATATCCATAATTAATTTAATTTATTTAAAAATTCTGTCAAAATTTTATACATCACAAATCTCCCCAACCATGGAAGTTTCATTAGTATAAAATCAGGTCAAACAATTGTATTTTAATTAGTTGTGGGATGTTTTTTTTAAATTACGTATTAAATCATCCATGGAACCCTCATGTTTTATACATTATCTTTTTGTGAACGGTAGTGCATGAGGGTTTCATTTGCTTATTCTTTATTAAACAAGATGCTTTTCTATTACAGCATCTTTATAAATAACCTTTCACGAGGTTGTGAAAAGTATGGATAATGACAAGACACCAACTAACATCCTGGTCATTTCATATTTTTAGATTTTATTCTGTATTATTATACTTGCTTCAACAAATACTAACATATAACAAAAATTTTACAATAATTAATTTTTTCAAAATAAGTTTTCCTATTTCTTAATCAAAACCAATCTATTCAATCGTAATCTTTTCTTCAACAATAGTCTTTTTCTTAAAAACAAATATATTTTTATTTTCCCAGGGATTACAGTTCGCTACGCTCACTGTGATCCCGGTTGAGTATAAGAGTCGTCTGACCACTTCAGCTGGCCTGACGAATATGCATAAATTTCAGATTCCTAGGTTTCACCAAGCTCCAAGCAAATAAAACAAATTCCCCCCGCCCGACTGAACGATTCAGTCGTTCGGGCGGGCTCCTGGAAAGGAGGGGTGGATCAGGCGAAGCCTGAGACGGGGTGGTTGAAATTGATTTCGAAATTTATATAGGTTAACTCGTCGAGAAGTACAATATGACTAGCCCCGCCATTCATGGCGGGGGTCAAGAAGAACTAATAATAACCGGCGCAACTACCATCGTCACCAGTAGGTAAAAGCTATCCATGCGCCGCAATAAACCGGCCAGCTTACAATTCATGCCCTGACTAAACACGCGGCTGTTAAAACCGATCTGCCAAAGTTGGCAGGTCAACTCGTCCGACGACCCGTCAAGCAGGCCAGGGAGGCTCCAGTTCGTCAGATGACTGTGAAATTGGTTGGTCAGGGATTACAGTTCGCTACGCTCACTGTGATCCCGGTTTGGGAGGTAACTAAACACAAAAAGACCTGGCAGCTTCGCTGCTTTGGGTCTTCCCTTTCGACCATATTACGAAAGCAAGCTTTCGACACTGTTCAAAAGTGAAGACCCACTCCTTCGGAGCAGGTCTTTTTGTGTTTGTCGGGGTGACGGGATTTGAACCCACGACCTCGTCGTCCCGAACGACGCGCGCTACCGGGCTGCGCTACACCCCGAAAACAAGTCAATTATTCATAACATGCTTTTTCACTGCGAAAGTAGAAAATATTATGATTTCTTCTAAAATCCTTAGATATTTTATTTTTAGTCCTAAAGATAATATAGTCATGTTTATATCAAATCCCACATTCATCACTCCAAATAACATTCGCAGTTATGTAGATCCGATTTTTAATCGTATAATTTACTTCTATAAACCCAAGATATCTAGTTCGTCAGACGACTAGAGCTCGTCTGACGAATGAAAAAAGGCATCCCCAATATCTGTTTGGTTTTTAAATCAACACTTTCAATGATCTTATACACAGGATAAGGATTATAGCCTCTTCCCCATTGTGGGACCAGGTACCGGTCAAAATAGTTCCAGAAAAGAAGTCCATCATCCGTCTGGGGTTCTAGTAAATATGCAATCAGGTTCCCAAGGGGTTGCGACGTGCGGACCACATGCGTTCCGGCTGGGAATTCTTTCTGCACCTCAACAAATCTGCCCTTGATCGTATTGGTATAGTGTCCCTGGTTCAGGCGGTTGGCTCCTGTTAATTCTTCAATCTCGAATTGTTCTACGTCAAAGGTGTTGGCTTGAATTAGATTCTCTACCTTAATCCCGTGTTTTTTGAGCAGGGCAATGATGTATGGATCAGGAAATTCAATAACATAGGCAAAAGGAAATTTTACACTTGTTACCGGATAATAATCTGCTAAATAGGAAACTGTAACTGTTTTCTTCCGGTCAGTTTTAATAACTCGCCTCCTTCCGGATCCCGATTGAGCTGCTTCAACCTCATAGGCTTTGATAGTCACCTTTTCAGGGGTAGGTTTTGGCTGATAGGTTATGGCAAACGAATCGGAAGGGGCCGGTGACATTCCTCTCCTGATAGTACTCAGGTCAACCTTACTGATCATATCACGGATCTCCATGTTGTTTTGTGATGCATAATCCAGTAATGAACGTATCAGGTAATAACAGCCCTGGACCCGGGATTTAAAATCAGCGTATATGTAATTCTCGTTGAGTATTCCAAGTCTGTTGCGGACACCAACATAATTGCTCATATAACGCGGTTCACAGGCATATGGGAACCATCCTTTATCGAAATCGGTTGGGTCCATAAAGACACCATAGTAGCAGTTCTCGGTATGGTATTCCTCTCTAAGCCTGCTGGCCATAGCCGGCATCATCTTATCCCGCATGTAGTTGATCAATAACCGGTCTCCATTTGGATTGAGCATCCAGGTAAATGTCACCGGTTCTTCATGATAAGATCCGTTTGTGGTATGGCAATCCATGATGATGGAAGGGTCCCAACGGTTATACACGTTTGTGATTACTCCTTCAATTTCGGGTGATTCAATTTTCATCGCATCCCGGTTCAGGTCAAGGAGCATGCTATTATGCCTTACACCAACACCGTTAACCGGTCCGTTCTGGTGAGATCTGTTTGATGGTGAAATTTTTTCGTTCCCATCGGCATTCAGGATTGGGCATACCAGCAATACAACATGGTTAAGCACCTCCGTATCCTGTTCCTTCAGCAGGTCCCTGGTGTACATCAATGTTGCCTCTTTTCCTTCAACTTCTCCCGCATGGATGTTCGCCTGAATGTAGACCACGATCCGGTCATCATTCACCAGATCATCCGGTGATTGAGGTAATGGATCCCCAATGACCAGCAGGGGGATGTCTCTGCCTTCCGCAGTCCTGGCAATATTCTCGACCCGAATAAGGGGAGATCCCTTTTCGAGAATGGAAATAAAATTCATGACATCCTCATAGGTTGAGGTGGATTCAAAATTGGTCCTTTCAGCAACAGTCTGAATAGTTAACTGGTTATAGGCCAATGATTGAATGGAAAATGTCAGGACCAGAATTAGTAGAAGTCGTTTCATCACTATTGAATTTTAGAAGCTCTAAATATAAGGAAATTCCCTTTCTGACCTGCAGGAGTGGTCTGCTTTTAATATGGGGTCTCCCCTGAAATGCAAAGCACAAATCCAGAAAAATGATCTAAACCCGTGGCACGGTTAGAACCGTGTCACGGATAAATCAAGCCCAATTTGATCCTTGCACCGCAAAGCACAAACCAAACCAAATAACACTTAAACCATATGGGTTTTCCTTTTATAGCTTAACAATGACCCTGTAAGGGTCAAACAATAATAGCCCCGGGTGCAACCCGGGGTAAGGTACAGCATCAGGAAAAGCGGTGCAACTGCTGGCCTTAATCCAGGTATTTCCGACCCATTCACCACAAAGCATAAATCCAAGAAAATGATCTAAAACCGTGGCACGGTTAGAACCGTGTCACGGGTAAATCAAGCCCAATCAGATCCATGCACCGCAAAGCACAAACCGCTAAGCGGCTATTGATTTACATCTTAAACCTAATCTCGCAAAGCGATTCACCTCCTGAATTTCAGCTCTTTTCATTTCACCTTGCAATACAATGACAATTCTTCGAATCTCTTCAACAACTTCCCCGGTAACTTCCCCACCAGCTTGTCCGGTAGCTTGTCCGCTTCTCTGGATAATGGTCCTAAAAACGTCTTCCTGTTTAAATTCTGGTTCATTCAGTCCAGCCTCTTTGCATAAACGGATCATATCGAGTAAGGTACAGCAGCAGGAAAAGCGGTGCAACTACCAACTCTAAAACCGTGGCACGGTTAGAACCGTGTCACGGGTAAATCAAGCCCAATCAGATCCTTGCACCGCAAAGCACAAACCAAACCAAATGACACTTCGATAGCTATGGGGATGGCGGAAGCAAATTTCGCTTGCCTGTCCGACCGGGTCATCCCTGAATGCCGTTCGGCAGTTCAGGCAGGCGGGCGGGCCGGTAGGCAGGTGTACCTGTTATCAGCTGGCATTTCTTCTTTCTATTCTAGTTCAGTTGTAAATTCAATATCTCTTCCTTCTGCTCTTGCCTCTTTAACCATTTCTTGCAAATCTTCAGGAATTGTATCTAACGGCACAATAAATCCATCCATCATTACCATGTTGTTAAAAGGATTACTTTCAGTCATTCTTTGTGTTGAGAATTCAGGACTAAAATGCCAAAGGTTAAACATGTCTTTTATTTGTCTCGCCTTATTTGATACAGTAGAATTCTTTGATCCAAAATATTCACTTATCTGCTCAGCTGTCATATATGGCTCAAATGATTTATCAAACAGGAAATTTATCGAACCAATTGATAACTGCAGCCGCCCAAATTTCAATTTTTCCCCTTTTGAATGGTACATCTCTTTTCCGACCTAATTTCTTTACAAGTTTTTTACAAAGTTGAAAGTAATCATCATCTAATTTTTGAGAACAAAAAGTTCCGGTCAGTTCCAATAATTTTTTCTCTCTATCTTTTATTTCTTCTTTAGTCATAGTTCCGTTTATCTATAGGAATTTTCTTTAATTCCCTAATATTAACTAAAATTCTCTCAAGTGTTTTATGAAACTCTTCTTTTCTTGGTGGATTTCCGAAGAACATATCATCTATGGCTATTTCATCGTATTTTTTTATTTCGTTAATAAGAGCGATTGACTTTTCAATAAAATCATCTTCGTCAGCACAATGGTATGAAAGCAACCCGAATTGCAATGTTAAATCATGATTAAATCTTTCAGCTTCAATCATTATTGCATTATAAGCTTCTTCTGACAAATCTCCTGTGTCCATTTTTTATGCTTGCTGGTAACTATTGAATAAACGCAATACAATAAAGCTATTAATTTGTAATCATCTATCTTTAATAAAATTAATGATTTAATAGTCCTCTGCCAAATAATAATGTTTGAATTTTACGAGCAGATGCAGGAACCGCCCTTCTCTGGAAACAGGTATGTAAAAAACCGGATGTTTAAATAATGGTTGTGAGTTTTCAAAATATTTTATAAACAACGAACAAACCGGGGATTTTCGTTTAATGCACCTACGCTGGTCGAGCCAGAACCAAAAAGGATTATATAAATTGACCTAATTTCTAATTGATCTAATTTACCTAAAAAATGACCAACATCCAATACCCAATGAATGTTCCGTAAGGTAAAGCGAGATAACTGGCTTAAAAGTATTTGTTTTAATTTAAACATTGCCCCGAAAGCTTTCGGGGTGGGATTTGATTATGCCATAGGCATCCCTTCTCCCGGAGGGATCCCTTTGGGAGGGAGAAATTAGAGCAATTAGGTCAATTATGCCATGGGCATCCCTGGGATAAATTTTCTGCTAAAAAATGACAGGACTTGAAATTTAAAGTACTAATGTCTGTTCGATTATAGTCCATATAAAATGGACGCTGCATCTATTTCCCCCAAACCTTCGTTATCCGGTCTTTGATCTTTTGTTGGTATATTGGCATTTATATTTGACTAACCAACCGTCCTGCCGGATAGGATCCTGTATTGCTGTGAGGTGATCAGGTTGTCCGGGAAAAGTTATCGATTAGAAAACCGGAAAACTATTTTTAATTAAGTTTTTGTTCTTTAAATTTTTTGTACGTTTGAATTGGAAAAAGTGACATTCTTAATTGCCATTTTTCCTACATTGTAAATTGCCGCTTACAAATGTGAATGGTAAATAACAATGCAGGTTTTTTAGCAAATAAAAATGTTGATATTTTAGCAAATATGAATACAGGTTTAACTGTAACTGTATTAAACACTAATAATGAGGTAGTAGTCGTTTTCTTAGGAGGGGAACAACAAATACATTACTATTATATTCTTTGTACTAAGTACATTAGAAAAAAATACAAATCTATATCTTATTCGATTTAGCAAAGTGGAAAAGCATTCTTAATATTTGAAACAAATTCGATATAAGTATAAATGAAGTTGACACAGCTGGAAGAACTTAAAAGTTAGTGGAAAGCCCACTGTACATAGTTTTTTTGTCACATTTTTTGTCTTAAACCTGTAGAATGTTCATTCTTGCGGTTTTTTATTTATCAAACAGCTGTTAGGTCAAAACTGTAGTTATAACTAATAAGCTGTTTTCCTGCTTTGAAATTTTCTTTCCATGCTTTTTCTTTGTGGCTTATTTTAATTATATCATTGGTAGCAGTCTTACCGAAACATTTAATTACTTCCTGCAAAGTTTGTAATTCATCTTCCTTAAAAATGTCAGGATTAAATATTCGCCCGGAATTTGGTTTAAACTGCTCGCCCATTTTACCATCCGGAAATTCAGTTTGATAAATATCAACATCATCATTATTGACCATGTATTCAAAAATACTATTAAAGTTATTCGGTACAGGTCCCATATCAATAGCTCTGTAACGAACACCGCTTACTGAAAAACAAGTTTTCCTGAATTGAAGAAAATCGGCATAAAACAGAAGCTTGTTAAGCTTTGTTTTCCAAGGCTCAAGTTCCTGCGTGAAAAACACGACCATTTCAGTCAGTTTTTCCAAACAGGGTTTTCTATAACCTGAATAAATATCTGGCTGTTTCGAGCCTAACAAATACTCATGAAAACTAATTTTGAATGAATTTTTACGATCCGCTTCAATGAGTTTGTCAATATGTTTGGAAATCTTGTTCAGGTTTTCGACTGAATAAACACCGCTTATTTCAACCAATTCTTTAAATTTGTTCGGGTCTTTGGCAAGTTGTATTAACCTGGCATTCGATTCACTTGGTACTTCACCGGCTTCATAATTCCGGTATACATTTACGCCAAAACCAAGTACTTCAGCCATCTTGATTGCAGGCAATTTATATTTCTCCCGGATAGCAATAACTTCGTCGGGAAACGGTAATTTATGTGTTTCCCGGTATTGATTATATACCTGGGCTAGGTTTATTTCATCCAGTTCGGCATTGGTGAACTGCTCTTTACTATCCTCGCACAGAAAATAGTGATACAGCACTCTGAACTCTTCCTTTCGGAATTTTAATGCTCTGTATTCCTTTTTTATGGTCATTCCCTTTCCTGTAATTGGATTTTTCATAACACCTGTTTTTTAAAAGGATAGTTTAATAAATGTTCTGATATATGAAATGAAATACATATTACACTGCTCGAAGAAACTCTTCGACTTGTTCTTTGGAAGCCATAATAAATTTTCATTGTACAAATATAAAAATATATTCAACTATATAGTTGTTTATTGGATATTTTTTTATATTATTTCAATTATATAGTTGATACATTACTCGCATCAAATTTCACCTGGAACAAAAAACTTTAGCTTACACTGTTCAGG
>DAOVQI010000124.1 GCA_030628785.1 Bacteroidota bacterium | reverse complement strand
GTCTTACTAACCCCTTTTTACTCCTTAGCCCTTAATCTTAACCTTAACCTCAAACCTCTTTCTTATTTCGTCTTGCATCCTTCATATTTCATCCACAGTGAAATATGCTCCTTCCCTGGTGAAATGTTTTCGTACCTCAAATTTCACCCCGACACAGTCATTCTTCCTTGCGGGGCAGGCAGGGCAAGCGTCGCATTTCACGTGGCAAGCCTTCATATTTCCCCGAGTCTCCCTTTGCGCTACGAGCAAAAAAAAAGGTCGCTCCCTGTAAACCGAAGCAACCTTTCTTAAATATTAAGCTTTAATCTTATTTTCCACCGTGGAGTGGAGCCCACGCATTGGAACCATCTGCTGTGCCTGTACCATCGGCATACGCAGAGCCTCCGAATGAATAAAGTTCATCCCCGGTGATCTCAAGCTCTGCAGCAGGAACCGGCATACTCAGCGGTGTCCCCTTCTTCAGCCTGTTCCATCTTCTCATGGAGATCCATTGCAGGTACTTTCCTGTGCTATACAATTCGATGCAATATTCATAATCGATTATCTCAATTACCGGAATAGTACCATCCAGTGGAGCTAGTCCTCCTCTTTCTTCACGGGCATTCGTAATTGGTGAAGAACTGTTCATAACATCCCGTGCAGCAGCCTCACCTGAAAGATTCAGTTGAGCCTCAGCCTGCAGGAGAGTCATCTCCCATGCCAGCATAAGGTGGGTATAGTTGTTATCATCATATATGCCCGCTGGCCAGTATTGCTCCTGGTAACGGACAAATACATGGTTTGTAAACAGGTGTCTTCCCCTGGCCGAACGCAGATATCCAAAATCGGGAGAATATATAAAGTCTCCATAATCACGCAAGTTTGCAGGATCAATGGGTTCCCAGGTATCTTCACCTGTTGGAACACCATAAAAGCTGTCACCTTCATCGTCATACCATACTACACGAGGTCCTATACGCTTATCTTTCGATGCTGCGGGTCCAAGCTTAATGGCTTCATCGGTTGGGTATTCCCATGGATAATTATTGTCCTCCCATGTATACATATTAGCCTCATCTTCGGGGAAGTACTTTGTGGCGTAATACGGGATTTTAATATCTGCATGAAGGTACGGAGACTTCATACCCATTAAATAGCACTGCCAGTCGTGATACCAGATATACCAGGTATTCGATGACCTGGGGTTGAAATCTTCCGTGATCCCTGCACTTGCATATGAATTGATGGTTGACCAATCCAGTGCATTCCCATCGGTTTGATTCCTGGCTTCACCGGCCATGATCCTAGCTGCATATGATTTAGCAATTTTTATAAAATCATCTGAATCATAGTCAGACGATCCTACCATAAACCGCCAGTCATCGAATGGATGAGCAGCAGCATATTCCCATGCCAGTTTAAGGTTCGCAACGCCATTATCGATAAGAACGTCATACGCAGCAAACTCAAGTGCACTCAGATCGCTGTCAGAATCAACAACATAAGCCTTATCATAGATCATACCAAGATAGCCCTGGCTAATGCCTTTCAGAAAATAAGCCGTAGCAATGGCTACGTGAGTATAATCTACTTCGGTGTCAGGATCAATAAGTTGGTTCCCTTCATCAACCGTACTTTTCAGTATCTCATTCGCGATATTGACACCGGCATTGAAACGGTTCCACGGGTCCTCAATATTAGCCCGGTCCGACCATGTTGAAGTGTTGGGGATCCTGTTCCTCGGTTCCTGTGCAAAAAACCAGAATCCTGACCATGCATTGGTTTCGGAACCCTGGTCAGCCCAGGCATCGATATGGAAGTTTCTCCAGTGCCCCATCCCATCATACACCCTGTCCATACCTCCGTCCAACAGGCTTAAAATATCACTTACATTTGCAAGCGCTTCTTCCCTGTCAGGCGCCATAAGGTTCTCCACCTCAAGGTCGGCACAACTGTTGCCAAACCACAAGAAACCTGTGAGCAGTAGTGATGTTAAAATAAATTTGTTTATTCTTTTCATAATATTGATTTTTAATTATTTATTAACTCAATTAAAATGTAAACTGCAATGAAGCAGTCCAGGTAGCAAAATGCGGATAGGTATATTCATCAACCCTGAAGTTCGTGGCATTGCCACTATAGGAAACTTCGGGATCGAATCCACTGTAATTTGTTATTGTTAAAATATTCCTCGCTGTAATACCAAGGGTGATATCCTGGAGGAAACCTGCACCTATTTTATTACCTTTTAAGCTATAGCTCAGAGACAATTCACGCAGTTTCATATAGCCCCCATCCTCTACATAGTAGTCGCTTGGGTCACACTTGTTATATAACTTACTTGAGCCGTTGTGATAATCAACAGACTTACCCATAGCAGCATAGGTTTCAAAGTCGCCATGCCTGTTATTAAAGTTCATTAGTTGCCTGGTATAGTTATAAATGTCACCACCAACTTGTCCTTCAAATAAGACATAAAACGATAAACCCTTAAATGTCAATGTATTGTGGAAACCGAAATTAAAATCCGGGTTGGTGTTCCCGATTTCATCGACTACCGGCGTGCCTTCATCATCAATAATAAAGTGAACCGATTCGGCTCTTGTTCCCTGTGTTCCATTTACAATAACATAACCATCGTCGTTTACAACAAAGTCAGCGGTGGTCTTGTTATCCTCCGGAGCATTGGGATCATAACCATAATCGTTCCTAACATAACCAGAGGCGTCAGTCGTAAGTTGATCGATGCTGGTTACCAATTGGTTGCCATACATAAGTCCAAATGGTTTACCTTCCTCGATGCGGAAGACGGATGCTGCCGCGGTTGTCAGTGTCCATGCCGGACAGCCCAGGTCGGTAATTTCCTGAGTAATTTTATCCCAGGTCAGGCCGAAATCCCAACTGAAATCCTGTTTCCTTACCAGTGCACCATTCAATGAGAATTCGAGAGATGTTGTATGCATGGTACCGGCATTCTGCCATTGTGACGAATATCCTGCAACTTTAGATAAGGGAACGGAAAGGAACTGGTCCTTAGCCTGTGAATCTTCATAGTTTGCGGTAAAATTAAACTTTTGCAGAAAGCCGACATTTATACCTACTTCCAAAGCACCAACAGTTGAAGGCTTCAGGAGTTTATTCCCCAATACGCCCGGGGAAATTCCGGCTGCGCTTACACTATATGTCTCATATTGAGCTGCGAAACCAGGTCTTTGTCCTGATGTTCCGTAAGAAACTCTCAATTTCAGGAAGTCGACCGACGGGATTGTAATGTCTTCTGACAGAATATAGGCAAATGCTGTCCGGAAATAGGTTGCATACCTTGAATCTTCACCAAACCTGGACGATCCGTCTCTTCTTATCAATCCGTCAAAGATGAACTTATCCTTGAAGTCAAGAACCAGGTCAGCAAAGACATTTTCAGCTATATAATCATAAGTGTATGAACCAACACCTCTTGATTCAGCTGAAACAGAACGCAGGGTTTGAACCCCTTGTGAAATAAAGTGAGATCCACTACCACTTAATCCTTCCGAGTGCTGATTTTCATACAGGTATTTTAAGGTAAGTCTTGTTTTCAGATCACCAAATTCCTGTTCAGCCATGGCTTCAAACTCGGCAACCTGCTTCCAGTTAACATTCCTGCTTATTGAATATGAACCAAATCTTAATGAACTAAGACCAGGTGTTATATAACCTATCGGATAAAAAGTCTGGTTATCATAGTCGGTACGGTCTAATGAGAACTGTCCTTTGAATTTCAACCAATCAAGAGGCTTGTACTGAAGAAAACCACCGGCAAGAACTCTGTCCCTGTTTTGTTGGTAGCGCCTGTTAGCAGCCATATAAAGAGGGTTATGCCAGTTGTTGTCATAATCCTCGAATTGGTTCACATATTCACCATTTTCATCCTTTTCCAGGAAGTTGATGTTGGGTTCTGCCATTAATGCAGAATAGAAGATATTGGCGCCCTGACCCCGCTCAGTAGCCCCATAACCATCAACCAAATTATACGAAGTTGATAAGGAGAATTTCCATTCCGGAGAAGGTGTAAAGTCAACGTTCAAACGGAAATTTTTCCTTATCCATGGTTCTTCTCCTTCCACGATACCCGTCACGTTCTTGTTCTCAAACGAAGTATGGAACTGGAACAGTTGGCTATTGTGTGAAATGGATACATAATTTGTAAAGTACGGCTGAGGCACGTAGATCTCTTTAACGTGATCATACAATACGGAATAATCGTTGTCAGCAACAAGCTTCTGAAAAGCGTAGTTTGCTGAATCTGCAGCATTTGTCGGATTATTGACGTATTCAACATCTAAAAAATCCTTGTCACGCCTTCCGGTTACCGGATCCATTTTCCAGAAATGGTGTTCTGTCAACGGATAATCGCTGCTCAGGAAGGATTGACCGTATTCATTCTTTATGGTAATTCTTGTTTTCTGCCCACCGGTGTTTGTTCCACCACGCTTAGTGATGATCTGAATTACACCGTTACCGGCAAGTGAACCATAAAGTGAAGCACCTGCTGATCCCTTGATAATCTCAATCGACTTAACATCTTCCATGTTAATGTCGCTGAGGCTACCTGAAGTGATCATACCATCAACAATTATCAGCGGTGATTGCCCGCCCGATATTGAGGTTGAACCCCTTAACCGGATCTGGGCCTGAGACGATGGGTTACCTGAAGGCTGTACAACCCGTACGCCGGCAACCTTACCCCTGATAGCATTTGCCGCATCAATAGCCGGAACTTTTTCGAGCTGATCCTCCCTTACTTTTCCAATGGAGAACCCGAGTTTCTTGGTTGGTGTACCACTTGCAACACCGGTCACCACCACCTCGTCAAGACCAAATATATCCGGATCCATCACAACATCAATGGTCTCACGGCCATCGATGTTAATGTCCTGGGTTTTCATCCCAACAAAACTAAACAAAAGTGCAACAGCGTCTTCAGGTACAGCCAGGGTATAATTACCATCCAGATCGGTAATGGTTCCATACGTTGTTCCTTTCACAACGATGGAAACCCCGGGAACACCCAGCCCGTCTTCAGAGCTGGTTATAGTACCCGTTATTTGCTGTACTTGTGCCTGGAGTTGAAAGCCGAGAAACACCAAGAACGCAAACAATACTGTAAATCTTTTCATAGATAAAATTTTTAGGTTTAAAAAATAATAGATTAATAATTGTACATGTGATTGCTAATTCATGTACTTGCTTTGCGCCAAAATTAAAAATAAATTATAAAAGCACAAATTTTTTTATACATATTGCGGATTTCAGAGCTATCTGTAATAAATAGTAAGTTTCTTATAATCATTTCTAAATTAATGAATATGAATGTATTATAACTTTACTCAATATTAAAATCATGCTTCAGTAAAAAAACAGGAAAATTTTTAGTTAACTTGCTGAAATGGAGCAGTTTAAGGTGGTTCATAATAGGAAAAAACGTTGTAGCGAATATTTAAATCCATAAAAAATGCTTTACAACACAACTCTAAGATGGAAAAACACGCTGAAAGGTTGCGTGACTGTTAAAAAATCGATACCTAAAATACACGATACTACCGCATTACAAATAAATATAAATATCCCACATACCTGGTTCGTTAATTTCAAGCCGCAATTCGCACCGCATAATCGAAGCACCCCATACACTTGGAGCATAAAATACCACTTTACCTGTAAAAGGAAATTCAGCATTTTCAAAGCCAGTAAAAAATCTTTGCTCCATGATTGTTCCGGAATCTCCGGATAACATTAGATTTTGTACTCCGATCTCTCCACCACTTCTGAGAAATTTAAGGCGAATATTTCCCCCATCACCAAAACGGACAAAATTAATTCGTCCAATATTATCTTTAAAAAGTACTTTATAGGCCTGGCTTGATGATTTTCCTCCAACATATTCATCATTTACCCACCTGCCGGCTAAAATTGTATCCCTGCCATTTGAAAAAAAGGAATATTTACCCACTCCGTGCCGCAAGCCTTTTCGCCAGGCACCTTCATACACTTCTCCTGACGTCCATTCATAAGTACCTTGCCCGTGTGGCAAGCCTTTTTTAAATTCACCCTCATAAAAATCCCTACCCGATGCCTCACCAACACCATGAGCCAGTCCGTTTTTACATTCACCTTTATAAATAAGGGAAATTTCTGCCTTCAATACTTTACATTCGGTTTGTCCGAAACTCAGGAGTGTTAAAAATCCCAAACTAAAAAGGAAAGATAGTTTAATTAGATTTTTCATTATTAGGAATATTTAAGTTCACATGAACAAGATTCGTACCAAAAGTAGTTAATTGTTATAAGTTAATTGTTCCTTGTTCCGGGTTTTTCTACTTTTATCTTTTCACCCTGTGAAATAATTTTGCTTGCAAAATTACTTCGTATTTCACAGGGTAAACTTTTTTCTTTTATCTTGTTCCGGGTTCCTTGACTATTGATTCGGTTTCTTGGTTTGTTCGATATTCGATTAATCGTCAATAATTTTTTATATAATTCCTTTCAAGCCCTACGGGCTGTATATATTATTTACACGGTTTACTACAGCCACTGAAGTGGCTGCCTATTATCTTCAAGTCCCTCCGGGACTAATCCTTAAAATCCTCATGCGACCTGCACTTTGTACTCCGTACTACGTGCTCTGCGCTCTCTACCCTCAACTCCTTTTACACTTCCCAGCCGAATACAATTCGGCTCTACATTTCGCCTCTTTGCCCAGTACCCAGTAGCCAGTACCCAGTACCCAGTACCTAGTAACCAGTACCTAGTACCCAGTACCTTACTACATACTACATCCTACATACTCCTTACTTCCTGCTCAATTGTCTCTCAGCTTGCCCTATGAAATTCACGAAGTGACGCGAAGCTATTTCACAGGGTCTCCCCGTCTCCCCGCCTACTTCACAGACTCTGAATTCCCGTTCTACAGGGATTTTATGTCAAAAGTCAGAGGTCAAATGTATGATGTCAAATGTTTGTGCAGGGATTCATTACTTTTTTCATTTGACATTTGCCATCTGACATCAATTCCTTAACCTCAACATCTTTCATCCCTTCACAGACGCTGGCAGGTCTCGCACAGTCTCCCAGTCTCCCCGTCTCCTCGTCACGCGCTTTGCGCCCTACTCTCCGCTCTCTGCGCCTTGCTCCACGCCCCATGCTTTCCATGTCTTTCCACCCCTACATCCGTCGGACCGACTCAAGCCTGCCCGAAAGAATGAATTCTTTCATTCAGGCGGGCGGTCGGACGGATTTCCCCCCTCCTCAACCTCAACCTCAGTCTTAACCTTTATTCCTTCACAGACTCTGCCAGGTCTTTCAGACGCTGGCAGGTCTCTCCCAGTCACTCAGTCCCCCAGTCTCCCCATCTCATCTTCTCCCAGTTACTCTTTCTCCTCGTCACGCGCTTCGCGCTCTGCTCTCCACCCCATGCCCCTCGCTCCATGCACCAATTACATTAACATGTAAACACCTTAACACCAAAATACATTATTACCTCAATCCTCCATTTCTTCCAGACTATTATAATATTCGATCAACTTTTTCAGATCTTCAAGGTCATTATGTGATATTTTCTCCTTTTTAATAAAACTTAAGACCTCTGTTTCTTTATCCTCCAGAATCCCTATCAGGCTTTTCCTGCTGCTGATCTTTACCGCGGGAAGGTCATTTTTCTTTATAAAATAACTGTCCTTTTTTTGGATAAAATGCGCGGGTTTTGCATCAACATAGGGTTTTGCAGGTTCAGCATCCAGCAACAGCACTTCTTTTTTTGTAAGTAATTTGCAATTACCATTCATCAGGACAACGAAATAGGATTCTTTAAGATCAGTACCTGAGGGTGCCGAAAGGTAAGGGGTATAAATAAACTTCAGATCTTCAATTTCAACAAATTCAATATCTTCAGGAAAAGCAATAACATAAACAATCCCTTTCGCCATGAATTGCATTACGTTAGTATACATATCATATCTCAGTTTGCTACTGTATAATCCCTCGCCTTTAACCTGTATCTTTCCCTGCTGAAACTCCTTTGGCATAAACGGGCTTCCTTCCACATCGTTATAAGTGTTTTTTCTCATGTCTTCCATGGCATGATTAAGCCTTACCCTGTCAAGGTATTTTTCTATTTCCGGAATCGTAATTTGGGCCAGCCCCTGTTTTGGTAGCAAGCCAAATAAGATAATTATGATAATCCAATAGTATTTTTTTTTCATATTTTTAGTAATTCTTTATTAAGTATTGAGTCCACACCGAAAAGTCATTTTTGACAGAATAATGGCATAATGCCCGCCCGTACCGAACGGTACGTTCGGGCGGGGAATGCTGGAATGCTGGAATAATGGGTGTTTCCAATATTCCTCCAAACCCTTCTTAATAAAAGCAATATTGATATTTTAGTCATTGTGAT
>DAOVQI010000322.1 GCA_030628785.1 Bacteroidota bacterium | reverse complement strand
TCTCCTACATATTTTCTGCCGGTCTTTATTTTTTCTTCCAGATCGTAAGAATCATCGTCGTAATTGTCAATTACGGTTAAGCCGGAGGCTCTAAATACAGAAACAACTGCCCGGTTATCATTTATCGTGGGGAAATAAATTACATCAGTTTCCTTATACAGACCATCCAATGAGAACTCATCTAAAAATCCTATGGAAAAATTTGTCTTTTTCTTTCCGGACAGCTCATTGTGCAAATTTTTATTTAATTGATTTAAATGTGTGTTTACACGATTCTCAAGATGAGCCAGTTCTGCAATCATTGCATCAGATTGAATTAATAGTGAAGGGATATTTTTAGTAATTTCTGCAAGGATGGGAAGGGTTATACTGTCCGGTCCACATCTGAAAGTTGAAACTGTAACAACAGACATCAGGATTTCTGTATTGCCATTTTCAATTTTTTTAATAAGTTCTTTTAACCTGGGATGTTTGATTATTTGATGAAATCGTTTGTTAGAAATTGCATAAGTTTTAGTCATTAAATCATGCGGATTTTTCCAATAGATGAAATCGAATTGTCTATCCGGGTATGTTTCAAACACATAGGCAGGAATGGCAACTACACCTTTATCTTTGAGAAGTTTCCCAATGTGGTTGTCATAAATTCCCGGATTCAGAACATACTCTCTTGCACAAATGATCGAAATATTTAATTTTTTGTTGATGGCCTCTTCTATAAAATCCGCTGTAATCTCTTCTAATTCTTTTTTCAGTTTTTCATATTCCTTTGCAGCATAAACAATTGCATTAATTAACCTGCCTTTTGGAACGTTCACTTCATAGTATTCGAAAATGGAATGAAATTCATCATACAACTGGTCAGCAATGTTTTGCGGCTCAGTTTTGTTCAGGCTTATATCAAACAATTTGAACCGGGCTTCAGGATACTTTGTTTTAGCGAAATGGTGGGCGATAAGAACCCCACCCTGATTTGTGGTACAGGTCCTGCCGACACTCTTTCCTTCAACAGGTAAAAAATCTATTTGGGGTACAAGGATAATTCCGTGTTGTTCTCTGGCAAGACGGAGAAATTGTCCGGTCGCACCAATGTTCGGTGCACAAGTATCAATAGGAAACAATGGCTGTCCTTCCATAATATCTCTTTCTTGCACATTATCGATATGCACCGGTATATTGAATTGTTCGAACACTTTTCCAAAGAAAAATGCTTTTTCTGAAATAGCGAAGCTTCTTGGAATCACCAGCCTTTTCTTATCCTCAGATTTTGGTAATTTCTCATCGATGAATTTCCAGATTGCTTTATATGCCTGGGGAATCTCATTCTTTTCGCCTCTCTTCATCCGTGCCTCAAGTTCATTAACAGCTGTACATCCTCCAAGAGTTAGTGAAATTTTGCCATGAACATCCCCGGAGTTAAGCTTCGTCCTCACACACCGTGAATTTTTATCTCCACAAGCTGCGCCGCGGCATACTATAATTTTTTTGTCAAACTTACGATCAATGAGATCATCCAGATAGCAGTATTCTTCGATTTCCGGAAGATCCTTTCCTTCGATACTTTTAACCAGACCAATACATGCCCTGTGCCCTGGAAATGGCGGAACCAGACAGAAGGTGTTCGAACCCGTATATTCTTGTGCTCTATGTGTGACTGCTAACGGCAGAGGATCACTCAGCATGGTCTGACCATGGAGTAGTGCTATAGTATTATCAGGGAATTCCACCTGGTGCCACAGGGAACGAGACATATTCTCCACAATTGCATAGCAGCATGAAGCCAGTATCTCATCCTTACTATAACCCTCAGCCTGCATTTTTCTGGCATTTTCCATTAGAAATACTGCACATGTGGCATTGATTCCATATGCCTTCTGCGCTTTGAAGGCTTTACCATAGGCTTCTGCTATATTTTCAATATTAAATAAAGTTTTAAGGGTATCCATCAAGCTCCCGGTTCCGGCAGAACACTTGATGTTCATTGCATTGTCAAATAGTTCTTCCTTTTTAAGGGAAATGACTGAAATCTTTGTATCTTCTCCTCCAATATCAATTAACAGACAGAAGTCTCCATTTACTTCATTTATACCTTTGCGGTTTAATTTTGCAATATGATCTTTTGCAAGCTGTATTGACCCCCTTGCGTGGGCATAATTTTCAACAAGGACGGAAATTCTTTCTTTAATATGCGGATAAATTGCCTTTAAAGTCTTCTGAACCTGATATCTTCCACTTCCCGTTATTCCAATGTTTTGAATCTTTAATTTGTCGATACCCCTGGATTTTAGTTTCCTGAAAATGTGTTTTATTGTGTTAATGGTATCCCCGTGATTATCATAGAAATTTTGAAACAGCAGTTTTCCTGTCCTGTCATCGTTTACTACAATCTTAGCCATGACTGAACCAATATCAAGACCGATATTAACCGGCAGATTCATAAATATTTCGGACGAAACAGTTTCAATTTCCGGATTGGGTAATCTTTCATACAATCCTTGTTTTTCATACTTTTCTTTTAATGTTTTGAAAGAGGGCAATTCCAATAAGGTATCAGGTTTTCGCAATCGCACTGCACTCTGTTTTCGAAAATTGTCTTTCCCAATGCTCTCCACCAGATATTTCATCCCTGTCATTATGATTGATTGATCCTCATCATAGACAATCTCTTTTACTCCGTTGGCTTTCAAAAAATCTTCGGCACAATTTCTGGCATACTGCCATATGAATACTCCTCCTGTCAGGTATACCTTATCTGTCCCCCGGGACATTTTCCTGCATGGCTTCATTACTTCAGACTTCATTGTTATGGCCAGCGCACGATCGAGAGGAATTCCCTGGTTCTTGTCAGAGATTGTAGCTGAAGAACTGAATACCCCACATCTGTCAGATCTGACAGGAACCTGCTCACGTTCAGCTTTCCGCTCCGTACCCAAATAATCAACCAAAACACGATCAACATCTTCCTTGTTAATGTCCAGTTTACTTAAAATCCTGCTTAAATTGATTCCGGTTCCTGCTCCACATCGTGGATTCACTATTAGCAGATCATCTTTCAATTCTTCGTTCTTATCAATACATATAACCATATAACCAGATGCAGAGAGATCTATAATACCAATTGTCTCCAATTCCCTGTTTTTTCCCCTGCGTAATAAGAATTTTGCTGCAGACCACAGAACTGCTGCCGGCATAATCGATTCACCACGACCTAATACCTTTTTAGTAATCTCCGAAAGTTTTCCTGTAATATATATTGATTCGGCACTATTGTTTATCGAGTTTCCTGTGTTCCTTAATAACTCTATAATCCCGGATTTCCTGAATAGTTTCCGAATATCATCGTTATTCGGTATTATTATGTTTTTTGTTAATGTTTCAGAATCATTCTCAGTAAATGAGTCGTAGGTTCTCACGTGAATATGTTCAATCCCTGTATCAATAAAAACCTTTCGTCTTGTAATATCTTCCTGCAAAGATTCAACTTTTAAGGTGGAAATATTTTGTGGGAGAGAGGAGATATCTTCTTTTATCAAACTGTCTGGTGAGGCAGGAATTATCTTATCTCTTTCAAGTTTATATGCTTCTTCCGGATTCATTTTGTCATATGCTTAATTTTAGTCTTGATACATACAAATAAATATTATGCAATAAGTAAAAAGACTTTGACATATTTAAATGGACACCTGCTGTTGGTATTTATAAAAATAAAGATACAACAAAAATAGAGGGTGAGTCAAGTGATTGTTATGTAATATTTCCATCCTACGAGTAAAATTCACAAACCTATTAACACCGACAGGGTTTACTCGCTCACACAAGGCCACAATCACAACCCGCTCGTGAGGTTTGGCTCCGCCAAACGTTACTCACTCCCACAAGCCTAGCCTAATCCTGCTCGTGAGACATTTCGTTCACGAAATGGTTGCAACCCTGTCGGGGTTCCAAACAACTCTTCCAGGTCTGAGAGACTCCTGAAGGTTGTTTGGTTTGAAGACCTGCCAGCGTCCGGATGACCTGCCTGCCCGCCGTAGT
>DAOVQI010000271.1 GCA_030628785.1 Bacteroidota bacterium | reverse complement strand
GCAATTAGAAAGAGGCATAACTCATTGTATATCAGATTATGTTTTTGAAATTCCGATACATATAAATTAGATAATTATAATAGAAAAAATATACTTAAGATTTTAAAAATAAGCATAAAAGGGTAGTAATTAGATATAATTTTTCCTCCCAAGGGGATCCCTTTGGGAAAAGGACTCCTATGGAAAGGCTAAGAAACCTTAGCCTCAGCCTTAGCCTTTTATAAGAAAAGTTTTATTATATACACATAACTTATTGTAAATCAATAAACAATTTTGAACTTAGCGATAGCGATCTCATGATCCGCCAGCTGGCGGAGAGTAAATTCCGATACGTTAAAAATAATAATTTTGTATTTAAATTTCTAAATCGATAAGGTTTGTTAATTGTAATTTGGGATTTTAAGTTGTAAATTAACCCGGGTAAGAATTATATATTTGTTTAAAGGTTAGAGATAATAAAAATGGATTTTAAAAAGGATCGGAAATATATGCTACGTTGTCTTGATCTCGCAAGACTTGGTGAAGGAAATACAGCTCCGAATCCATTGGTTGGTTCCGTAATTGTATATAAGGGAAGGATAATTGGGGAAGGCTATCATCGAAAATTTGGAGATTCCCATGCTGAAGTAAATGCAATAAGGTCAGTCAAAAATCCGGAACTTCTCAAGGGATCAACCCTTTATGTTAATCTTGAACCTTGTGTGCATCACGGTAAAACCCCTCCCTGTACTGATTTGATAACCTCTCTTAAAATTCCGAGGGTAGTTATCGGTAGTATAGATACCAGTGTTAAGGTCAGGGGAAAGGGTATTGAGAAATTAAAAAAAGAAGGTTGTTCGGTGAAATTGGGTGTTTTAGAGGATTCGTGCAGGGACCTTAATCGCAGATTTTTTATTTTTCATGAAAAAAAGCGTCCGTATATCATTCTTAAATGGGCCGAAAGTGAAGATGGATTTATAGATAAAATTCGTAAAAAAGGCTCTGCAGGACCAAATTGGATTACAGGTCCTCTGACTCGATCTCTTGTACACAAATGGAGAGCAGAAGAACAGGGTATTTTGGTTGGCAGCAATACAGCAAGAATAGATAACCCGATGTTGAATGTCAGGGACTGGATTGGTGAAAATCCGGTAAGAATTATCATCAATAAAACTTCAGATCTGCCAAAAGATTTATATGTTTTTAATCAGAGGATCTCAACAATCCTGTTTACAGAAAAAAAGATAAAAGCAAGGCAGAATCTGGAATTTGTAAAGATTAATTTTAATGGTGATGTAATAAATCAGATTATGGAGGAACTATATATTCGGGAAGTACAATCTATTTTAGTTGAAGGAGGAGGGAAAATGCTTAACAGTTTTATTATCTCCAATATTTGGGATGAGGCAAGGGTTTTTAAAGGAAGGAATATGTTTATTCAAGGGATTAAAGCTCCTGAACTAAAAATACAGCCCTTCCATGTCGAGTCTTACGGTGGCAATGAATTAAAAATTTATAGAAATTTATAATCCTATAATTAATCAGTGTGTTGGGATGAGAAAGTGATATGTTAATTGTTATAAGTTAAATGTTATATGTTAAACTGCTTATAACGTATAACTTATAACCTGTAACCTATAACACATAAATAAAAAAAGGCTTTTAAAAACTGAATAACTACATAATACCTGATGCGGTAGTTTTATCAAGCAACCATTTCAGGTAACATTTTCCTCTAATTTCCGTATAAACTTAAGAAATATATTTCAGAATTTAACTATCTTTGATTTGCTTGATAAATCATTCAATAAATTATTTTAATTTTGAAATCATAAAAATTTAAATAAAATGGAAAAAAAGAATTTATGGACAAGTATTGTTTTGATTTTAGTTTTTCTATCGACAGCAGTAATGGGGCAGAACCCTAGAAAGTTTTATAAAGCTGGTGAGGAATTTATCGAAACAGCGAATTTTGAGGATGCAATTGAACAATTCTCAAAAGCAATTGAATTAGACCCTGATTTTGTTAATGCTTATATAGCCAGAGCTAACGCGTATGAAAACGTTGGAAAATTCGAAGAAGCTACAGAAGATTATAACAGGGCTTTGGTTTTTAAACCGAAAGAAGCAGATGTTTCATACAGGTTGGGAGTGACGTATAATAAATTGAATAAATACGAAGAAGCACTTTTGGCTCTGAATAAAGCCACCAAGCTTTCTAAAAGAAATTTACCACCCTATCAGGAAAAAGTTAAAACTCTTCTGGCTTTGGAAGATTACAAGTTTGCCATTAAGGTGGCTGATACTGCTCTTTTGCTAAAAGAAAATGCCTTAAATTTTTATCAACATGGGTTGGTTAACGAAAAACTTGGAAAACCTGATGATGCTGAAAAGGATTATATGAAAGCCATTGCCAAAGACCGCAGGTATATCGATGGTTATCTTTCACTGGCTGAACTCAGGATTGAATTAAACAAACTTGACCAGGCTATGAACAATTGTAATACAGTAATTAATCTTGATTCCAGGAATACACGTGCTTACCTCATTCGCAGTGAAATATATACGAAGAGTCTCGACTATGTCCGTGCTATAAACGATATCTCTCATATTATTTTAATAGAATCCGAAAATTCCCGAATGTATTATATCCGGGGGACTTATTACCAGGAATTTAACCAGCATGGAAATGCAATAAACGATTTCAATAAAGTGATCTCAGTAAATGATAAGGATCCGGATGCTTATTTTAAAAGAGCCAAATCGTATGAAGAGATTATGAATTATGAGGCTGCTGCTAAGGACTATGAAACCATTACTACCTTATCTGAGTTCGATATGAAAGCCAGGAAACTCCTGGAAGAAGCAAAAGATCGTCTGTTCGAAATTAACCGGGAAAGTGATAAACCTATTATCGTTCTTCGTGACGTGATAATTATTGATGAATCTACCATTCAGGTACAAGGCGATAAGGATGAGATTGTTCTAAAGGGAGTGATTGAAGATCAGAGTGATTTGGAGTTCCTGAAGATAAATGAAAAGGATGTTCATTTTGAAGGAGACAAATCGAATTTTGAATTCCTTACAAATGTTAAAATTAAGGATTTGGATCAGATCATTATCTCCGCCGGAGATGTTTACGAAAACCAGGAAACAGCTGTATTTACTATAATGCGAACCGAAACAAATGCTCCAATAATTCGTATAATTGCTCCTTATGCATCGGATAACGGAGAAATCTATCTGGACAGCAATGATCCAAGTCTTTATGTTGAAGGTAAAATTGCAGATGAAAGTCAGATTAAGTCCATACAAATCCAAGGTATGAATGCAAGTTACCAGATGGAGGAATCAAACCCGGCTTTTTCAGGCACAATTAATATTCTTAATATGAATAAATTCACGGTCGTTGCTGAGGATGTTTACGGAAATATTGCCACACAGGAATTTACATTAAACCGGGAAGGTGCGATTTTAGCCCAAACAAATCCAATGGGTAAAACATGGGTAGTATTTATTGAAAATTCCAATTATGAAAGTTTTGCAAGCCTGGATGGTCCGGTAAAGGATATTTCCCTGATGAAGGGAGCACTTGCCAAATACCAGATACACAATATTATTCACAAAAAGGATATGACAAAGGAGGACATGGAGAAATTCTTTTCCATTGAACTTCGTGATCTGGTTCGGAGCAACAGGGTTAATTCATTAATGATCTGGTATGCCGGACATGGCAAATTTGTTAATGAAGTGGGATATTGGATTCCGATAGATGCACAAAGGGATGATGAATTCTCCTATTTCAATATCAATGGATTAAAGGCTGGAATGCAGGGATATTCCGCCTGGGTTACCCATACCCTGGTAGTTACCGATGCCTGTGAATCAGGCCCTACTTTCTATACTGCCATGAGATCTATTCCAAAGGAAAGAAGTTGCGATGACTGGCAAGCTACCAAATTGAAATCTTCACAGGTATTTTCTTCAGCCGGCTATGAACTGGCTGTTGATAATTCTCAGTTTACAAGAACCTTTGCCAGTGCACTGGCAAATAATCCAAATGCTTGTATCCCAATTGAAAATATTGTAACAACCGTAACAATAGCTGTTGCTAAAAATAATCAACAAAAGCCAAAATTTGGAAAAATTGCCGGACTCGAGGATGAAAATGGAACATTTTTCTTTATGATAAAATAATTAATTCATTGAAACATGATATTTAATTCTTCCCCTGTGATAGAAAGAATTATTCGCTTTTTCAAGCGAATAATTTTTTTTTGTAGTACCTTGTTTTTAACCTGTCCGCTTTTAGCACAATCATATTATTTTGACAATTATGGAGTTGAAGAAGGATTAAGTTCATCGAAAGTGTATATCATCATTCAGGACAGCCAGGACTTTATCTGGCTGGGAACGGAGAGCGGTGTATCCCGGTTCGATGGGCTTATCTTCGAGAATTTTACTTCTGAACAAGGATTGGCTGAGAATGGGGTTTTTTCCCTTTTCGAGGATTCAAAAGGAAATATCTGGTTTGGACATCTGGACGGTGGGATATCCCGGTTTAATGGACAAGAATTTGAAATTTTAACTTTCGACACTATAGTTTTAAACAGTGATATCACATCCATAACTGAAACCACTGAGAATCAAATCTGGTTTACCACATCTTCCTCGGGAGCTATACTGGCATTAAGTCCTTATGACGATTTAAATGCCGTTAAGGCATTACACTTTAAAGGGAAAGAGGGCTTAAGTGATAAGGTTTTTGGTTCAACAACAACGAAAGATGGTACCTTTTACTGCCTTACTGATGTAGGTATTAAAAAATATATTAAGGAAGAAAACATGTTCGAATCATTCCTATTGGAGGTCCTGACAAGATACTGGATGAAAACAACAATGTTTGAAGACAGTAAAGGTAATTTATGGTTTGG
>DAOVQI010000041.1 GCA_030628785.1 Bacteroidota bacterium | reverse complement strand
CTGGCCAACTCATTACGACACATTCCAGGTCATCCGGATTATAATCCTCACTTACGGCAGTTGTTACATGTTTCTTACAAAATTGCATCAGAATATGGACAGGAATATCTGGATCTGTTAAATAAAAATGCTAAAACCGTAGAGGAACAAGTAACTGAAAATATATATAACCGTCATATCTTGAGACTATTTAAATTATAATCTGACAGGTCGAGTGTATCTCCTACCTCTTTCTGAAGGACCTGGAGTTTTTCGAACAATTCCCCGACTTTTTCCTGGTATTCTGGTTTACCGGCAAGATTGTTCGTTTCCCAGGGATCATTCTTTATATTAAATAATTGTGTCTCTCCTGCAACCGGATAGATTATCAATTTATAATCCTTTGTCCTTACCATCCGCTGAAATGATCTATACGATCCATAGATCGTCTCATATCCTTCTTTTTCCTTTCCTGTAATTAATGGAACAAGGCTTTTAAATTCAACAGTTCCGGGAGTCGGTATACCAGCCAGCTCACAGGTAGTAGCAAACATGTTGTGAAGGTAAACCAACGCCTTGCTTTTCACTTTCTCTTCAATACCCGGACCACATATAATCAGGGGCATACGGATACTATGATCGTACTGGTTTTGTTTACCCAATAGTCCGTGTTGCCCAACGGCCAGTCCATGATCGGCCGAAAAGATGATATACGTATTATCTGCCATACCTGATTTCTCAAGTGCATCCAGTATCCGGCCAATCTGGTAATCCATATGGGAAATGATGGCGTAATACTCCTGAATATGGACTTTAACGGCTTCTGGTGTCCTCGGAAAAGGTCCCAGCCTTTCATCCCGAAGGGTATATCTTTCCCCCTGATCAAAAGGATGTTCCGGCAGATAATTTTCGGGGAGTTCAATCTGTTCAGATGGATACATATCCACAAATTCCCTGGGCGACTGGCGGGGGTCATGCGGAGCATTAAAGGCAACATACATAAAAAAGGGTTTGTTACTTTGTGCTGCATGGTTTTCAAGAAATTCAATGGCATTATCCGCATATAGCTGACTTGTATGTTTATTTACAACATAAGTATCCCCTATCTTTTTCCCTTCCGCAGTATAAATAATGTCTTTAACGCGAGGAGACCAATGCCCCAGAAGGCTCGTGTCGTAAGGTATCCATGAATTATTCTCAGGAGTTGGTCGGTTGTATCCGGGCCCTTGCATGCAACCTTTGGTTTCATACATTCCGAGTCCAATGCTTCTTGCTTCATTGAAACTTTTTAATACAGTATGGTTTTTGTTATGCCATTTACCCGTCATAAAGGTTTTATATCCGGCATTGAAAAATGTTTCTCCCCACAATTGTGCAGTGTCAACATCTCTTCTTGCATGGTAAATATATTTTCCTGTAATTAACATAGCCCGGCTGGCCACACATACAGCACCACTCCATGAACCCTGGTTAAAACAATAGGTAAAAGTTATTCCGTTATTTACCAGGCGGTCCAGGTTGGGGGTTTTCATAACCTCATTTCCCAGGTTATTAATCGTATTATACGACTGGTCGTCTGCGAGCAGAAATAAGAAATTAGGCTGTTCCGTTTTCTCTTTTTCCTTTTCGGCCATTTTACAAGATGGCATTAAGGATAATGCTACAACACCTATTCCAAAAAATTTGAAGTAATTCATGATAAATCTTTTTTTTTGAATTTATGGATTAAGATATTAAAAAAAATTACTAATGCAGCACAACGCTGTATACAAATACAAAAAACTCTTATATGTTTTTTACCCAATTAACTTAAGTTGTGCCGAAGGCATTCCTTCGGAGCACGTTACAGGTTTCGGGTTACGGGATAGTGGTTCTGAAAAACAGAAAAAATTCGCAAATCAAACTTGCCTCCCGGCTGTGGATTGCCGACTGTAGACTGCCGACTGTGGACTGCCCGCCCGAACGTACCGTTCGGTACGGGCGGGCCGACTATTAACTAATTATTTATGAAACCTGAAAATTAAGGTTTTTCTTAATCATTTTGTGAAACTATGTCCTTTTATCCTTGTATATTTAAATCTTTCATTTAATTTTTACCTTGTATTATTAAATAATTATTCTTATTTCTGCCTTGTCTTTTTAAATTAAAGATAATGATAAGAAAAGCATCGGTTAAATTAGAGCCATTAGGGATTGAATTAGAAATAATTCCCGGAACTCCATTAATTGACATTCTTCATGAATACGGTGTTGAGTTCCCGTGTGGAGGAAAAGGGATATGTGGAAGATGCCGGGTGAAAGTTCTGGAAGGAAATCTTGCCCATACTAAGAATCACCGGAAAAGATTAACCGAACTGGGACTGTCTGAAGATTTCCATCTGGCATGTCTGAGTGCTGTCTCCGGAGATGTCACCCTGAAGGTGGAACAATACAATATTTTTATCCTTGCCGATAATACAAACTTTGAGTTTACTCCCCGGGAAGGTTATGGTATCGCTATTGATCTGGGAACAACAACCATTGTTGTACAATTGCTTGATTTGTCCAATGGTAAAGTCCTGAACGTTAAAACAGAGGTTAATCCTCAAGCTCGCTTTGGCGCTGATATTATATCAAGGATAGCCGTTGCTTTGAACAACCAGGGACAGAAAAAATTACAAAAAGTTATCAGGGAAGCCATATCCCGCCTGATTCATTCAATAAAAAAGGAAAATGATGCCTCCGTAAATAAAGTTGTGATTGTTGGCAATGCTGTAATGCAACATCTTTTCTGTGGAATTGATCCAACGCCTTTATCCGTTTATCCATTTGAATCAGTTAAGAAAGAATTTTATTTCTTTTCACCTGAAGAATTAGACCTTCAAATAAATGCATCTGCAAAAATTGTCTTTTTACCATCCATTGGGAGTTTCGTAGGTAGTGATATCCTTGCAGGGATCATGGCTGCACAAATCCACCAGAGCAAAAAATTCCTTGCCCTAATCGATCTTGGCACCAATGGGGAAATTGTTGTAGGGAATAAAGATAAGATCCTGTGTGCTTCCACAGCTGCAGGACCAGCTTTTGAGGGAACGAATATTTCCATGGGAATGAGGGCTACAAGCGGAGCAATTTCCTCCATGTGGCTGGATAAAGATCAAATGAATTTCCACGTCATCGGGAATGAATCACCTCGCGGGATTTGTGGCAGTGGGCTGATCGATACGGTTTCTGTTTTTCTGAAAAGCAGACTCATTGATAAAAGTGGGAAGATCAATGGAAATAAGAAAAAATTAATGGTTGGTAAACCGGTTTATCTCACACAAAAAGACATCAGGGAATTTCAGCTGGCCAAGGGAGCCATTGCTACCGGAATGGAAATCCTGATCCGAAAACTGAATATCAGTTTTAAGGATATTGAAAAAGTATTTATTGCAGGTGCTTTCGGTAACTATATTAACATAAGCAACACACAATATTTGGGTTTGCTGGAATTCCCTGAAGAAAAGATAGTTAAGTTAGGCAACAGCGCCCTGATCGGCGCCAAAATGGCGCTGTTTCTCGATGATAAATGTTGCGAGGATATATTGAACATATCTGAACATGTTTCCCTTGAAACAGCTACTGGTTTTCAGGATATTTTTATTGAAAAGATGATGTTTAGGTAATAGGTACTGGGCCTGCCCCGTGAAATGCGACGAAGGAGCATATTTCACTGGGGTTCTGGGTTCTGGTAACAACAAATTCTCCTCCTTGTAAAGGAGGAGTACCAGACCGAAGGGAGGGGGAGGTGGTTGATTCTTAGTTAAACAACCACCCCAATTTTGCGCTTTGCTATCTTACTGGAGACTGTAGACTGACCGCCCGAACGCCCGCCTGAATGAAAGAATTCATTCTTTCGGGCAGGTACCGTTCGGTACTGGCGGGCCGACTGGAGACTTCTTCCTGTCTCCTGCTACTATAACTGCCACTCCATCCTTCGTCTCAGCCTTAACCTCCTTTTTACTTTTATCTTTTATCTTCTATCTTTATGTCATCGTGAAGTTTTCTAACACATAAATTTTCTTATCATGATTCAATTTAGTTGTAAAAAGAGATTACCAATTTTTGTTATCCTTTTAACCATTTCCCTTTCAGCCTGTCAGAAGACACAAGTATTAAAGGAAAAGGAGCAACTCGAATTCCAATCCGTTTTCACGTTTGACGAAGAAGCCGGAGAAGAAGGCTTTGGATATCGTATCCCTGCCCTGGCCGTTTCCAATAAAGGAACCGTTTTAGCTTTTGCCGAGAGGCGTGTCGGATTGCATGATCATGCACAAAATGACATTGTGCTGAAACGTAGCCTGGATAATGGCAAATCATGGGAAGAGGAACATGTTGTAGCCGAAGACGGAAAAAATTCTCTGAACGATCCGTGTGTGGTTGTTCTTGAATCAGGTCGAATCCTGTTAATATATCAACGTTTTCCTTATGGTTACCATGCCCGCAATGAAGGATGGATCAAGATGGCGAATTTAGGATATGATGGACCCCGCAACACAAAAAGCTTACTCATCTATAGTGACGATGATGGTTTGACCTGGTCGGCCCCCCGTGACATTACCCGCCAGGTAAGAAGACAGGATGCTATTTCCGTGGGTAGCCCGGGAACAGGGATACAACTTGTTATAGGAGAAACCAAAGGGAGAATCATTCTACCGTTATATGAAACCATACCGGTTGGTGACGGGACACGGGTCTGGCGAAACAGTGTAGCATACAGTGATAATAACGGAGACTCATGGCAATTAAGCGAAATCATACCTCACGAAGAACTTGAAGGCTATGCCAATGAAGCACAGGTGGTCGAACTGACTGATACATCCGTCATGCTAAGCGCACGTAACCAGGGTGGAAAATTCAGGAAATATACAATCAGCAAAGATGGCGGTGAAACCTGGATGAACATGAAAATCGATTATAACCTTCCTGGAACAAACTGTATGGGAACTATTATCCGCTATAGCTGGCCCTGTGAAATCCGCTTTCAGCGGAATGACGAAGTCAATATTTCACGGGGCAGGCCCGAGGAAGGAGAAAGCATGATCCTGTTTGCCAATCCTTCCAACAAAGATCAACGAACCAACGGAATGGTACGGATCAGCTACAATGAAGGCAGGACATGGACGCATTCAAGAGAGGTTTATTCAGGTAGTTACGCTTATAGCTACCTCACAAAACTCCCGGATGGAAAAGTTGGCCTTTTATTTGAAACTAACGGGTATAAAGATATTTATTTTACCAGCTTCAGCATCAATTGGGTTCAAGAAGGAAGAAACAGGAGTTCGAAAAATTATTTCAGTATACCGCTCATTGACTTGACAAATGATTCAACCAGGCAGGTCATCGTCGATAAAGAGGAAGGACAATACCTGGGACACCCGACAACCGTTCTCCTGGAAGACAATAAAACCATATATTGTGTTTATCCCAAAGGCCACGGACGCGGTGCTATAGTGATGAAACGGAGCGATAATGCCGGATTGACCTGGAGTGAAAGGTTACTTACACCAAAGAGCTGGGAAACCTCAAAAGAGGTTCCAACCATATACAGGGTGATCGATCCGGAGGGTATAAAACGCTTAATTATGTTCTCCGGGTTATATCCAATACGTATGGCTGTATCGGAAGACGACGGGAAATCCTGGAGCGAGCTTGAACCGATCGGAGATTTTGGCGGAATTGTGGCCATGGGGTGCCTTATTCCATTAAGAACCGGGAAAGGCCATTATATGGCATTGTTTCATGACGATCACCGCTTCTTCACTGAAAACGGGGCAGAAATCTGGAAGAAAAAAAGACGGCTGGCAAATGACCGGGAGATGACATTATTTAATACTTTTTCCTATGATGGAGGCTTGACGTGGAGCTACCCCGAAGAAATTTACTCATCCTGGGAAATTCATGTTTGTGAACCTGGTTTTATCCGGTCGCCTGACGGAAACCAGATTGCAGTACTTTTGCGCGAAAACAGTCGCCGTTTTAATTCCCAGATCATCTTTTCGAACGATGAGGGTAAAACCTGGACCGAACCCCGTCCGCTGCCCAACTCCCTGACAGGAGACCGGCATGTTTTGAAGTACTCACACGATAGCCGGATCCTTGCTACTTTCAGGGATGTAAGTGCATCACGAACACAATTTTCTTATTATATGAATAAAACAAAGAAAAACGATGTGGATAAGCTGGCAAAGGAATTTAACCTGGGTAGCCCTACGGAAGGTGACTGGGTCGCCTGGGTGGGTACTTACCAGGATCTGGTTGAAGGAAATGAAGGACAATACCGTCTCCGCCTAAAAGATAACACACGCGGTTGGGATACTTGCTATCCGGGCCTGGAACTGCTGCCCGATGGCACCTTTATAGCAACAACCTATGGACACTGGGATAAGGGAGAACAACCCTACATCCTGAGTGTCCGGTTTAAACTGGAAGAAATTGATGAACTCGCGAACCAGAATAATTAAAGCAATGAAACCCGTCCGCCCGTTCCCTACGGTCCGACGGGTGAGCGAAGGATAAAAGCTATTTTTTCAACATCATTCCGCCAAATTCTTTCAGGAATTTCCCTGCGACGGTAGCCGTTATTCCGTTTATATCACGAAGCGGGTTTAATTCAACAATATCAGCACCTACGATTGGGTTTTTAAGTTTATGGATTACCGAAAGGATATCCCGGACAGAGAGCCCTCCAGGTTCCTGATGTGAAACTCCCGGTGCAAAAGCCGGATCAAGTCCATCAAGGTCGAGGGAAATGTATACAGGTCCTGTAAAAATAATATCCAGATCCGGTTTAAAATCTTTCATTTCGACTATTTCAACTCCGAAACGCTCAGCCTGTTCCTTCTGATGCGAAGTCATAGCCCGGATGCCAACCTGAACAAGCCGTTTTATAAAACCTTTCTCCATAATTCTGGCGAACGGACAACCATGGGAATATGGATTTCCCGCATATTCATGGTACAGGTCCGGATGAGCATCAAACTGTAAAATATTCAGGTCGCTGTAAAATTGTGAATAGGCTTTAATAATTGGATAGGTTACGGAATGATCGCCACCCAGGGTAAGAATTCTTCCCTTTTTTTGCAATATGTCAAATATAGCAGGCTCAATATCTTCAAAATAATCATACACCTGCAAATCACCTATATCAATAAAAGAATCTTCATCCCCCAAACTTACCATCTGTTCCGTAAACCAGTTTCCTGAATCGGAAATAAGCACTTCACGTATCCTGGCAGGTCCCTGAGCCGCCCCCTTCAAAAAGGATGAATATTCATCAAAAGGTATTCCCATTACAACAACTGAACCTTGCTTAATATCCTGCTTCTTGTTAGTATCTAATTCCATATTGTTTAAAATTATATTGGTGCCTACTTTTGAAAATCAAAATAATTAAAAAAAACGCAATGATTTAAATTTAAAAATATGTTATAAATACATATCTGTCCTGAAGGGATGCCTTCGGCATAAAACGATTTTCCAAAGTTGTTCATGTCGAGACCCTAAGGGTTTAAAAAAACCTTTGGGTCTTTTACTAAAAAAACGACTCGGAGAGTCGTTCTACATCAAATTTCCTTTGTTTTTTCTTTTAACCAAATCTTTTCCTCCCCGGTAAGGTATGGTGAGATCAAATCGTACACTTTTATATGATAATCATTTAACCACTTCTTTTCCTCCGGAAGAATTAATGATTTTTCAACCAGTTTTGTATCAATATAACAGAGGGTAAGGGTTTTGAATTTCAGGAACTGTCCGAATTCCGTTTCTCTGCTTTTTTCAATCAACAACAGGTTTTCAGTTCGAATGCCGTATTTCCCTTCTCTGTAAATACCCGGCTCATCCGAAAGGATCATGCCCGGTTCCAGTATTGTTTCAAGGTTGCCTGAAGCACCTGTACCGATAGTCTGAGGACCCTCATGAACATTCAGGAAAAATCCGACGCCATGGCCGGTACCGTGACCATAGTTTAATCCATTTTTCCATAATGCTTTACGCGCAAGTACTTCAATTTGGAATCCCCTGGTTCCCAAAGGAAACTCGATTAGTGATAAAGCGATGGTTCCTTTTAGAACAAGAGTGAAATCTCGTTTTTCCCCAAGGGTAGGATTACCCAAAGATATTGACCGGGTTGTATCAGTTGTTCCATCCAGATATTGCCCTCCTGAATCAAGCAGAAATATTCCTTCAGGATTCAGTTCAATATCTGTATCCGGCGTAGGCTCATAATGCACAATTGCTCCATGTTCCCTGTAACCGGCAATAGTAGCAAAACTGGGACCCTGATAAAGGTCTTGCTGATTACGAAAATCATTCAATTTTTTGCTTGCTGATATTTCGGTTATTTTTTGTTTTCCGATAGTCCTTTCCAGCCAGAAGAAGAACCTGGTCAGCGCCACACCATCTTTGACCATAGTATTTTTAACATGCTCAATCTCAACCGGGTTTTTGATGGCTTTTAACTTTGCAGGGATACTGATACCTTCAATAATCTTGCAAAAAAACGGAATGGATCGATATAACCATGTATTGGTACTGCCAGGTGATAAATATATCCTTGTCCCTTTACCCAGTTTCATCAGTGCTTTTGAAATTTCTTTATATGACATTAGTGATATCCCTGCATCTGACAGAATTTTCTTTAATTTATCAGGAATCTTTTTCTTATCGATAAACAGAGAGGTATTGTCAAAACCAATCAGGGCAAAGCTAACAGCCAGTGGACTATATTTTACATCATTTGCCCGGATATTAAATGTCCAGGCAATATCATCCAACGCAGTAAGCAGATGATAATCCACACCTTCCTCCTTCATTCGTTGTTTAACATTGTCTGATTTTTTCTCACGGCTTACTCCGGAAAATTTAACATCAAAATCAAAGATCTTAGAATCAGGGAGAGCTGGTCGATTTTGCCAGATCTCCCCTACGAGATCTTTTGATGTATTTATCAGAATGTTTTTATCTTCCGAAAATTTTTCGAATTTTCTGGTAAGGCCGATTGACACCACTTTACTATCAAATCCGATAGTTGACCCGTCTTTTAATTTTTCCTTCAGCCAATCAATATATTCCGGAGAATGTGGTATTTTGAGTTTCACCAATTCTATTCCCGTATTTCTCAGTTGTTCTTCAGCCTGCAAAAAATATCTTGAATCAGTCCAGAGTCCGGCAAAATCCCGGGTTACAACAATTGTTCCTGCTGAACCGGTAAATCCGGAAAACCAGGCAATACACCTCCAATGCGCAGGGATATATTCTCCTAAATGAGGATCCGTAACGGGTATGATGTATGCATCAAAATGATGCTTATTCATTAATTCCCTCAAGTCGGAAAGTTTGTTTTCTGTCTCCATAAGCTTATTCATCGACCCTGTTAAAGGATTATCAAAAGTTACAGTTATCTTCTATAACATAGTATAAATTATAATAGCCTAACCCGGATAAACCCCGTAGGATAATTATTCCAACGGGGTAAACCGGAAATTCCAATGAATCAAAAATCAAATAACAAATAAATTTCAAATTCAAAAATACAATATTCAAAATTTTGAAATCATTTTTCAAAGTTTGGAATTTGGAGATTAAATATTGGTATTTATTTGATTTTTGTGATTTGTATTTTGTGATTTTCTGCCAAAAATTACACGAATATTATTGATAAGATACTAATTATTTGAAGGTGGTGGTTGATTTTATTTGAATGTTATTCTTTCCATGAGGGGTAAAAATTTAATACAAAAGATTTTCTTTTTCTATTATGATGGTTTTGCCAACATGACCGTTGGTAAGAAGCTTTGGATCATCATTTTTATTAAACTATTAATAATATTTGCCTTTTTAAAGCTTTTCTTTTTCCCCGATTTCCTTCAAACCAAATTTTCAGATGATGTTCAGAGGAGCAATTATGTGATAGATCAACTAACTCAAACTAAAAATCCGGACAATGATTGAGGACATTGACATGTCGCTGGTTGATTGGTCGAGGGCACAATTTGCACTTACAGCCATGTACCATTGGTTGTTTGTTCCCCTGACACTCGGATTATCGTTCATAATAGCGATAATGGAAACTATTTATGTCAAAACAGGTGATGAGTTTTGGAAAAAAACCACCAAATTCTGGATGACAATTTTCGGGATCAATTTTGCTATTGGCGTGGCAACCGGAATTATCCTGGAGTTTGAATTTGGGACCAACTGGTCAAACTATTCCTGGTTTGTGGGTGATATTTTTGGCGCGCCCCTGGCAATTGAAGGCATTATGGCCTTTTTTATGGAGTCAACTTTTATTGCTGTTATGTTCTTTGGTTGGAATAAAGTGAGCAAAAAGTTCCACCTGACTTCTACCTGGTTAACGGCAATTGGAGCAAACTTATCGGCCCTCTGGATTTTGGTAGCCAATGCCTGGATGCAGAATCCAGTCGGAATGCAGTTTAATCCTGAGACAGCCAGAAATGAAATGATTAATTTCTGGGATATTCTTTTCTCGATGACCGCAGTAAATAAATTCTTACATACCATTTCTTCCGGTTTTGTACTGGCAGCATTGGTTGTTATTGGTATTAGTGCCTGGTATATTTTGAAGAAAAGAGAACTTCTTTTTGCCAAAAGAAGTATGATCATTGCTTCAACATTTGGATTATTATCCTGTATCTACCTGATTGGATCGGGTGATAACGCAAGCCGTGAAATAGCACTGAATCAACCCATGAAGTTTGCCTCGATGGAAGCGCTTTATGTGGGACAGAGCCGTGCTCCCCTGATTGCTGCCGGAGTTTTTGCTTTTTCAAAAGAAGAAAGAGAATTTCGGGAAAGAGACTTCATCTTCAAGTTTGAAATACCCGGAGCCTTATCCTATATGGTTCATCTTTCTCCTGATGGATTTATCCCGGGAATTCAGGACCTGATAAACGGTAATGAAGAACAAGGTATATTATCCTTTAGTGAGAAATGTGAGAGAGGTGCAATTGCCATCAATACATTGAAGGAGTTAAAAAAGACACAAGGCATTGACGAAGAGAAATACCTGGAATTTAAAGGGAAATTTTATGATCAGGAATGGGTGGATAATTATTTCAAATACTTCGGATATGGCTACTTTAAAGGAGAGGATCCAAACAAGGTAATTCCCGGCATTCCTTTAGCCTTTTACTCATTTCATATCATGGTGATTTTGGGTATTTTTTTCTTGATCGTTTTTGTTCTTGTTTTGTATTGGGGTATAAAGGATAAACTCGAAAACAAAAAATGGTTTTTGTGGGTTTCGATTTTCTCTATTCCATTGGCATATATTGCAAGTGAGTCGGGCTGGGTGCTTTCTGAAATGGGACGTCAGCCCTGGGTGATTCAGGATATTTTACCAACATTTGCTGCCGTTTCCAATATAAACACAAGTACGGTACAAATTACATTTTGGTTATTTGCCCTTGTATTTACAGCCTTACTCATCGCTGAATTGAAAATCATGTTTAAACAAATTAAGATTGGACCTAAAGGAGGAGGAAGTTAACAATGTTAGTCAGCATTTCTCATTTATTCTTACAACATTACTGGTGGGGGATTATATCACTTCTGGCCAGTTTATTGGTTTTTCTTCTGTTTGTTCAGGGAGGGCAAACCCTGATATATACCCTTGGGAAATCCGATACGGAAAGAACAATGATCGTTAATTCTCTCGGGAGGAAATGGGAATTTACTTTTACAACTTTAGTAACGTTTGGGGGTGCACTTTTTGCCTCTTTTCCGTTGTTTTATGCAACAAGTTTTGGAGGAGCTTACTGGGTTTGGATGGCGATATTGTTTTGTTTTATCATTCAAGCCGTTGCCTATGAGTTTAGATCAAAGCCAAATAATTTCCTTGGAAAAAGAACCTATGAAATCTTTTTGTTTATCAATGGTGCATTTGGGACCTTCTTGTTAGGAACGGTTGTAGCAACTTTTTTTACAGGATCACAATTTTCAGTTAATGAGTATAATTTATCACGATGGGAAACCCCGTATCGTGGCCTGGAAGCTGTTCTGAACATACAAAACCTGGCGTTGGGATTCTCAGTGTTCTTCCTTGCCCGGGTATTGGGTCTTTTATACATTATGAATAGTATTGAGGATGCAAATATTCTTGAACGCAGTAAAAAGCATCTTCTGTATAATGCTATTCCTTTTCTGGTATTATTCCTATTCTTTGTTATTCGTTTGTTATTCGTTGAAGGATTTGCAATTGATCCTGAAACGAAGGAGGTGTTTATGGAACCCAATAAATATCTGCACAACTTCCTGCAGATGCCATTAAATACCATTATTTTTCTTGTTGGAGTAATTCTGGTATTATGGGGAATAGGTAGTACAATCTTAAAAGGTACTACCAAAGGTATTTGGTATTCAGGATCAGGAACCATACTTACTATTTTCTCCATGTTTATTCTGGTTGGTTTCAACAATACCTCCTTCTATCCGTCGACATTTGATCTGCAAAGTTCCCTGACTATTGAAAATGCCTCATCGAGTTTTTATACATTAAAGGCGATGTTAATTGTTTCTTTTCTTGTACCCTTTGTTGTAGTTTATATCTGGTACGCATGGAAATCGATAAGCAAAATAAAAATTACGGAAGCTGAAATGGAAAAGGAGACTCATAGTTATTAATTTTCAAAATATTAAAATTATGTATGTTAGAGAAATATTACTTTACCTTACCTGGCCGGCTGTAGTTATCATTAGTTATTTTGCCGTACGGTGGGCACTTAAAAAATTTGAAAAGAATTTGTCAGAAAATGAATAATAACGATTTAAAATCACCTTATAAAGCCTCACCAAGAATATATTCGTAGCCTTCCATAATTGGATTGGAAAGAATTTCATTGCAAGCCTGGTTAATTCTCTCCAGAGCTTTTTCCTTACTTTCAGATTCTATTTCGAGGGTAATATGTTTCCCGATCCGTACATTGGAGATTTCATTAAATCCTATGTTTTTCATGCTTTGGGAAACCGCTTTTCCCTGAGGGTCGAGAAGTGCCTTCAGAGGCATCACATTTATTTCAGCAATATATTTCATGTCTGATAGAGTTGTTTATTATATTTTGAAAAAGCTTGTTTTTCCTGTAAGTTTTCTTATTATTTACAGTTATATCAATAAATGCCTAAAATTTGAAATGCCTAAATAAAGAAGTGACTAAAGTGCCTAAAGTTTAAAGTGCCTAAATTAAAGAAGTGACTAAAGTGCCTAAAGTTTAAAGTGACCAAATTAAAGAAGTGACTAAAGCGTTTTATCTGTTTTGCACTTTTTCAATTTCAGCCATTACTTGAAATTGAGGTAAATATTGCAAGTAATTCACTTGATTCATTGTACTCTGAAATAGTCTCCTCTGGTTTTAGCCATTTCATCTTCTGGATTATTTTCAACCAATATTGAGTTTATTCATT